>CAYLIR010000094.1:0-6914 GCA_964383515.1 uncultured Acidimicrobiaceae bacterium | reverse complement strand
GCGACGCTTCGGTGTAACGGGCGGGAGGTTTCGTCTGGTGGTCTGTCGGCTGGAGATCGATGAGGGCGACCTTGTCGCCGGGGCTCAGGTCGGGGAGGTACGTCTCCTGATCGTCGAGCGCTGCCATGGGGTCGTCTCTCCCCTCGACATACGCGCGAAGGAATCCGGGGAACGTGATCGTGCGGCCCGAAGAGCGGAACCGACATGACCGGCCATCGTATGTGTCGGCGTCGATCTGGGCGGTCACGCTCTCACCCTTGGCGTCGTTCATCTGCGATGCGACCGTACGCATCCAGATGAGCTCGTAGAGACGCGACTCGTCTGAGGACGGACCGAAGTTCTGCGCTGCATCGCCCATGTCCTTGAACCGATCCCCCGCAGGCCTGATCGCCTCATGTGCTTCTTGTGCGCCTTTGGCTGCTCTCCCGTATACGCGTGGCTTGTTCGGGAGGTACCGTGTCCCGTACTTGTCTGCCACCAGCGAGCGGGCCGCGGCGACCGCTGTCCCTGACAGGTTCGTCGAGTCTGTCCGCATGTAGGTGATGTACCCCGCCTCGTAGAGGCGTTGGGCTGCACTCATAGTTCTGCGCGCACCGAAACGGAACTTGCGGCTTGCTTCCTGTTGCAGCGTTGATGTGCGGAATGGAGCGTACGGCCGACGCGTGTAGGGTTTCGCTTCAACGTCTGTGACGCTGAATTCGGATCCAGACAGGCCCTGTGCCAGGCCGATGGCGTCATCTCGCGTGAGGAGGAGCCTCTCCTTCTTCAGCCGCCCGTCATGGCCGAAGTCAGCACCTTCGGCGACGCGCATGCCATCGACGGACCTGAGCGACGAAGAGAACGCGGATCCATCCGAGGCCAACGTTGCTTTGAGACTCGCATAGCTGGCGGAGGTGTGCGCCATGCGCTCGCGTTCACGCTCGACGAGGATCCGGATCGCTGGAGATTGCACACGCCCTGCCGACAGGCCGCGCTCGACTCTGCGCCACAAGACCGGTGACAGCTCGAATCCGAACAGTCGGTCGAGAATCCTCCTCGTCTCCTGTGCTTGCACGAGCGGGACATCGAGCTCACGGGGGTTGGCAGCGGCCTCTCGGATCGCACGTTCGGTGATCTCGTGAAACACCATTCGGTGCACAGGGATCTTGGGTTTGAGTTCCTCGAGCAGATGCCACGCTATCGCTTCGCCCTCACGGTCTTCATCCGTTGCGAGGTAGAGCTCGTCGGCGTCTTTGAGGAGCTTCTTGAGGTGCTTGACCTGTTTCTTGGAGGCATCCGTGACGATGTACATCGGCGTGAAACCGTTGTCGACATCGATACCGAACCGGGTCGATTTCCATTGGTCCTTCTTCGAAGGCGGAAGTTCCGTCGCCTTTGCGGGGATATCGCGAATGTGACCGATCGAGGACTCAACGACGAAGTCGTCGCCGAGGTATCTGTTGATCGTGCGCGCTTTGGCCGGCGACTCCACGATGACGAGTTTCTTGGTCATGTCTTCCGATTCCTAGATGGCATTGCGCACCTCTGCGGGCTCCGGGACCCCGGCTCGCGACGTGCGGTGTTCGGAAAAGCTAGCCGATGTGTGGAGCGAACCCGCCATGGAGACGTTCCACGACGCGGCGCCATGTGAACTCGGAGAGCATGAGATCTCTCCCCCTCCTTCCCATCTCGGCAGACCCGTCAGGATCTGCAAGGAGGAAGTCGAGGCCTGCAACGATGTCCGAGACACTCGCAACAACGAAACCTGTCTGGCCTGGCAGAACAGTCTCCGGCGCGCCGCCAGAATCGCCAGCAAGCACGGGAAGGCCTGTCGCCGCAGCCTCAAGGAACACGAGGCCAAGGCCTTCGACCTCAAGGCCACCCCATCGAGACTTGCACGGCATACAGAACACGTCCATGGACTGGTAGAGGCCCGGCAGCTTGGACCATGGAACGTTCACCTCGAACCGCGTTCGGACACCGAGCTTGTCCGCAAGCCTGCGGATGTCGCCTTCGGTGCGGCCCGTACCGACGAAGAGAACTGCAACCTCCCGATCCAGAGACGCTACGGCACGCAAGAGCCTGTCTTGGCCCTTGCGGGGAACGAAACGTGACACACAGCCGACAACAGGCACATCGTTGTCCGGTGGCACAGCCGGTGGCATGAACGTATCGACCTCGACGCCAGCGCCAAGGTACTCGACCGGGCGACGGGCTATCGCTTCGACCTTCCTTGCGGTGAACCGGCTCACTGCAAAGCGCACGTCGGCAGCTGCCAACGCCCTCCCGAGCACCTGCCGGGACCCTGGGATGAACCCAGGGATCGTGATCTCAGCGCCGTGGCTCAAGATGCCGAACGGGACACCGAGTTCCTCACGCAGCCATGGGCCCATCCACGGCAGCGGATGCGGGGCACCGAACAGTATCGCATCGGGTTGGAAGTCCTTCCCGGCATCACGCACCAACATGCGGGTGGCACGGTCAGGGAGCATGTACGGACGGTCGCCGCGCACGACCCCATCTTCGGATCCTTCGACTCGCGAATCGTGCGGGCCAACAACCAGCGTCTCGCCGTCGTAGGCATCGAGCAGGTTCTTGAGGTACATCTGGATGCCACCTGGCTTTGGTGGAAAGTCGTTGGTGACCAGCAGGAGCCGCACGGTCAGAGACTCAGGTGCGGGGCGACATTGTACGATGACACCATCTGTCTTCCCCCCGCGTACAGCACGGACGACATCGCCGTGTTGCGCATGAGCGAGATACGGTTGCGTTCAGGGAATTCCAGGCCCAGGATACCGACGATGTACGCCCGGATCGCCGCACCGTGGGAGACGACAGCGATGTCCCCATCCGTTGTGTCTCCAAGCGACGCTACGGTCTCTGCCAACCGCTCGCCAGCTTCTGCGAACGTCTCGCCTGTGCCACCGCGAGGAAGGTCGATCCCCTGTTCGTAGATACGCGAGACGAGTTCGGGATCTTGTGCGCTGGCCTGTTCGTAGGTGAGATCCTCCCATGCGCCGAACGCCAACTCAACAAGCCCGTCGACCGGCATCGGTGCTATGCCGAGGCGTTCACCGATGATCTCTGCTGTCACCCGGGCCCGCAGCAGCGGCGACGTGTACATCGCTGAGACGCTCGGAGCATGCATCGCCGCCTCGGCAGCCTGGAACTCGCCGACTGCGGTGAGCGCTCCGTCGGTGCGTCCCTGCCACGTCCCTGCCACGTTCCCGACACTCTGGCCGTGACGGAACAGCGTGACCGTCTTGCCTTCCGGCATGAACTGCACAGAGGGGGCCTCAAGATGGGTTGCGTCGTTGAAGACGGTGAGTTCGGGATCTCCCCCATCGCCGACGGTGACCACGGTCACAGCAGTGTTCGAGGTGACCGTCATCGCGGTAGCGAGGCCGCTGTGGCCCAGGATGTGGGACAGGAGCACCCATATGGCTCCGCCGTGCGTGACGACATGGACATGATCACCGTCTCCCATGTGTGCGACGAGGTCGCTGAACGCGCCGACGATGCGCTCACCGAAGTCGGACATCAGCTCGCCACCACCGGGAGCGACGTCCTCCCCGGAGAGGAACGCCTCCATGAGGTCTGGATCCTGGGCAAGGATCTCGGTGGTCGTCCTACCTTCCCATGATCCTACGCCGAACTCCCGCCACGCCTTGTCCGGGTGAACGGTGTCAGAGACGGCCGAAGCGGTCAGCTTCGCACGGCCGAGATCGGAGGAAATCACGAACTCGGGACGCGCTCCCTCGAACCGCCTGCCGAGGCAGCCGAGTTGCCTGATGCCCACATCGGACAGGCCCGTATCGAGGTTCCCCTGCCACATGTGTGCACGGTTCGCGTTCGTCTGGGCATGTCGTATGAGGGTGATCGTCTTGGCCACTCGCCGCTTTCTGCAGGTTCCGGTAAGGCTATATGCACACTCGCGCATCCTGTGAACCCAAGGTCCGCGTACCCCGCAGACCAACGATAGGCCCGCGGATGGGCCGCGGGCCTATCACACGCTCGGGCGAGGGTGCTAGAGGATCCCGCCGAAGCTGACGAACGCAGACGCGAAGATCAACGACACGATCGTCATCACCTTGATGACGATGTTCATGGAGGGGCCAGACGTGTCCTTGAATGGATCACCGATGGTGTCCCCGACCACCGCTGCCTTGTGAGCATCCGATCCCTTGCCGCCGAAAGCTCCTGCTTCGATGAACTTCTTCGCGTTGTCCCATGCGCCACCTGCATTGGCCATGTAGATCGCGAGCAGGAAGCCCGATATCAACGCACCTGCGAGGAGGCCGCCGAGCATCTGGACGCTGATGAATCCAACGACGAGTGGCAGGACAACCGCCATGGCACCAGGGACGATCATCTCGCGCAAGGAAGCCCGCGTCGAGATATCGACACACTTGGCGTATTCGGGAACGACCCCCGGCGTGCCCTCGCGCAACCCAGGGATGTCCCGGAACTGGCGTCGAACTTCCTCGATCATCTGGAAGGCTGCACGGCCGACCGCCTGGATCGTCAGAGCGGCGAACAAGTAGGGGAACATGCCTCCGAGGAAGAGGCCGATGACGACCTCGATGTCGAGGATGTTGAAACCTTCGACGTTCACAGCCTGAGCGAACGTGAAGAACAATGCAAGGGCGGTGACGGCAGCCGAGGCGATGGCGAATCCTTTCGCCACAGCGGCGGTCGTGTTCCCGAGCGAATCGAGCTGATCTGTCGCTTCCCTGACCTCGGGATCGAGCTCAGCCATCTCAGCGATACCGCCTGCGTTGTCCGCGATCGGCCCGTATGCATCGACGGAGATCGTGATACCGAGCGTGGAGAGCACACCGATCGCGGCGATCGCGACGCCGTAGATCCCACCGCCTTCGATCGCCCAGTCTCCTGCCCAGTACGCGGCACCCATGCCGATGGCAACGACGATCACCGAGAACGCCGCGGATTTCTTTCCCTCAGCAACGCCTGCGAGCACGACCGTTGCAGGGCCAGTCTCTGCTTGCCGCGCGATGTCCTTGACGGTCTTGTAGTGGTCAGAGGTGTACCACTCAGAGATCTTCCCCACGAACATGCCAACGATGAGGCCAACGACCACGGCAAGGAAGAAGCCCCATGCCTGTTCGACGCCTGCGACGCCGTTGAACATCAGCGGCGTCAGCGCTGCGACGCCAACCACGGTGATCGCTGCGGCTGAGAAGGTCCCCATGTGCAGCGCCTTGGCGAGATCGTCTCCCTTCGGCTTTACGAGGAACGATCCGATGATCGAAGCCCCCATGCCGACCGATGCGATCATCAGCGGGTAGAAGATGAGCTGGGGAAGGAAATCCCGGCCGGTGAACACGATCGCTGCGAATGCGATCGGCGCGACGAGCGATCCGATGTACGACTCGAAGAGGTCCGCACCCATGCCGGCGACATCGCCGACATTGTCCCCAACGTTGTCGGCGATCGTTGCAGGGTTCCGCGGATCGTCTTCAGGGATGCCTGCTTCGACCTTCCCGACAAGGTCGGCGCCGACATCCGCGGCTTTCGTGTAGATACCACCGCCTACACGGGCGAAGAGCGCGATAGAGGAAGCTCCGAGGCCTATCGCTGTGACGATGGAGACCCAGTCCGGATCGTCGAGAACGTCGGCAAAGAAGTACACGCCGAGAGCAAAACCCAAGAGGCCAAGTCCTGCAACGGTGAAACCCATCACCGCCCCGCCTCGGAACGCAACCGGGAGCGCCTTGGCTGTCCCTCCCTGGCGTGCCGCCTCTGCGGTACGCGCGTTCGCCGCTGTAGCGATACGCATGCCGACGAACCCGGCAAGCGCCGAGAGCGTCGCTCCGAATACGTACGCGACCGCACCCCATGGGCGACCCCAGTCCAACAAGGCGAAGATGAGCGCTGCCATGATCACCACGAATCCGGCGATGGCCGTGTACTCGCGCTTCATGAACGCCATCGACCCTTCGCGGATCGCGGTCATCAGAGCGACCATCCGGTCGTTGCCTGGCGAGACTGCTATCACCTGCCTGCCGTACACAGCAGCGAGGATGAGGGCAGCAACGCCCATAGCCATGGCCACATAGAGCCACACGTCGGGATTCACAGAAATCACTCCTGGTTGTTCGGGAACCTTGGAACGGGCGGCAGTATAGGGAAGAACCTGTCTCGGAAGCTGTGGAAAGCGCCGGAAGGCGCCTGACGTCGCGGGGTGACGGCTGCCACGCCTATAGACTTCCGGCATGCGCGACGACACCATGTCACACACGGAGTATCTCACGGTCGTCGGCGGGGGCATCGACATTCCCGAGGTCACAGAGTTGGTCACCGCAGCCGAGACCGCGATCGACGGAACAGCCCGCTCCACAGAGAGCTACCTGCGGATGCTCATCCGGTCTCCCGATGTCGACGGCGATCGTTCCGTCGTGTCTGCCAGGGACGCCGAGACAGGGGCCCTCGCAGGGTTCGCGCTCTTTCGAGACCCTGAGCCGCATATCGAATCGATAACGATGGGATGGGTCCATCCTTCCCATCGGGGCAAAGGCCTCGCCACAGCGCTCGTACGCTGGGGCCTCGAGACGGCACTGGACCGCATCCATACAGCACCTCCCGAGGCTCGTGTCACGAACCGGTGCCAAGCATCCGACGCAGACACCGCGGCGAGCGAGGTGTTCGCAACCCTCGGCTATGCGCCGGACCGACATGACCTCGAGATGGAACGGATCTTTGCAGGGTCGATCGAAGTTGCGCCGCTCCCCACAGGCATCACGGTGCGGAACCTGTCGAGGGCTGCCGACATCGCCTCGGTCGCCCGGGTGACGACCGAGGCATTCAAAGACCACTACGGATGGGTCGAATCATCGTGGGACCAGACACTCGCGCAGTGGGCGAACTACCGATCGATGGCCGCCTGGGACGACGATCTCGGCTTCATCGCCGCC
>CAYLIR010000093.1:0-6953 GCA_964383515.1 uncultured Acidimicrobiaceae bacterium | reverse complement strand
TGAACACGAACGGGTTCCCTCCGCCGTACAGGAGACCGCCAAGGGATTCCTGACCGTTGCTCGCACCCATCACGTCGGTTGCGTGCGCTATCAACGCGTTCGCTAGGTCCTCAGCATCGGTCTCCGTCTCCCCCTTGTACTCCCACACGAGCGTCGCGTCGTCGCCACGGGTGAAAAAGCGATAGATGTCGTTGCCCCACCCTGCGGCAGCTTGCGTTGCCTCACCGGGTGGGACGGCCTCGGTGAGCAGCAGGTGAATCCCCCACTCGCCGAATGTGTCCTCATCGGTGAGCTCCCAACCCGACAGATCGACGGCAGGCGGGGTGATCGCCTCTGGCTGTTCTCCACGCAGGTACTTGTTCGGTTCGAGGATCTGTTCGGTGCTGACGGGGATCGACTTGTACGCATCGTCGACACCTTTGAGCCCAGCTGTGTCGACAATCTGGCCGATGAACGTCAACCCCTTCTCATAGGGAAATCCAAGGTCGGACTGCAACCACTTCGGCACAGACCCATATACCGTCGAGTCGGCTGACAGTGCTTCGAGAGCCGCTGCGGCTGCATCGTCCGGGCTCATCGATTCGAGGAACAGGAACTGCTGATAGGTTGCGTCGCCTTCGACGAGCGCAAGAAGCGCGGCTGCTCCGTCACTTTCACCTTCGTCGAGGCGTCGCTCGTATTCGTCGTTGAAGTCGAAATGCTGATCCGTGAGCGCATGTACCAGTTCGTGGACGATCGTGACGCTCTGGAGGGGCGTGATGCCATCGGTCGCAACCGGAACGACGAGTTCCTTGGTCTCGGTGTCGTAGAAGCCCAGTATCTGCTCCGTGTAGAGATCGAGGATCATCGATTCGAACGTGTCGTCTCGATCGAGTAGTCCGAGAAGCTTCAGCAGTGCCTCGTCACCGGTGAGGTCTTGTTCAGCAAGGTCGATCTTGAGGTCGCTCAGCAGTCGCTGGGTGAACGCTTCCTCGTCGAGGATCGTGACCGTGGGGATCGACAGGAACGGGAGCCCACGGGCCTCTTCAGTGTCGAGGATCAGCACACCGATCTCTTCACGCATCTCCGCTGCTACCTGCGGCGAGATCGACGGAGCATCCGTACCGGGGATAGCGTCGTGGGGCAGTGACGTGAGCGGTGCGGCGCTGGTCGTCGTCGCGTCGACGGTCGTTGAGCCGACATCGGCCTGCGTTGGCTCCGGGCTCGAAGAGCGGTCACATGCGCTGGCAACGATGGCCAGGACGACGAGCAGGGCCACAAGGCTGCGTTGCGCTGATGGAATTCTCTTCACGCCGGCAGGCTACCGGCGGCCTCGTTGAACCGTACCACCCCGAGACGTACGCGATGCCTCGGCCGGGAACACGCGCGCTGCTCGCATCGCCGGGCACAGGCCTGCGACACCGCCGACCAACCGAGTAGCGACCGTGGTGGAAAAGCACACTCCGCAGTCCATGTGAGCGGGAATCCTGCCCATATGCGGGTGAGGAAGTCCGACTGACGTAGGATGCACCCATGGGCGACACAACGAACATCCGCAACGACAAGAGGACCATCTTCGGATGGGCCATGTACGACTGGGCGAACTCTGCCTACATCACCATCTTCGGTGCGGTGATCGGGGCGTTCTTCACGGGCTCGATCATGACAGGGGACACCTACTGGGGGGTGTCTGGCGAAGCATTGTTCTCCATCCTCATCGGCCTCGGGGCGATCGTGCTGCTCCTTGCGATGCCTGTGCTCGGAGCTGCCGCCGACTTTGCAGGGGCAAAGCGGCGTTTCCTCCGGAACTTTGCGTTTCTCGGCGCGTTCTTCACCGTCGTCACCGGCCTCATCCCCGAAGGTCTTGTCCCCTGGTTCCTCCTCGTCGTCATCGTGAGCCAGTTCGGTTTCGTGGCGGCCAACGTCTTCTACGACAGCTTCCTGCCCGAGATCACGACCGACGATACGATCGACAAGGTGTCGTCGAAGGGATTCGCCCTCGGCTATCTCGGAGGGGGCATCTATCTGCTGCTCTCCCTCGTGCTCATCTTCATATCGGACAACGACACGGCACTCAACGAAACCCTCGCAGCGCGGATCGCCATCGCAGGAAGCGGTATCTGGTGGATCGGGTTCTCCCTGTTCGCCCTCGCAAGACTCCCCAGCGACGAGGGTACGGGAGTGACGGGCAGCATCAGCACCTACGTCTCGATCGGCTTCGAACGCACGATGAAGACCATCAGGAAACTCAGCCACTTCCCACAGCTGCTCATCTTCGTGATCGCGTTCATCATCTACAACTCCGGCACCGGGACAGTCATCGCGGTGTCGGGCGTCTACGCGGAGAACACACTCCACCTCAAACTACAGACGATCGCCCTGGCGTTCCTCATCGTCCAGTTCATCGCCTTCTTCGGTGCGCTGATGTTCGGTGCACTCGCCCAGAAGATCGGGCCGAAGCGTGCCGTGATGGTGTCGCTCGTCATATGGGCCGGCATCGCCGCAGGGGCGTACTTCATCCCTGAGGGCTCCTCGGCCGGATTCCTCGCGATGGCGGCTGTCGTCGGGTTCGTCCTCGGCGGCGTCCAGGCGCTTTCGAGGAGTCTCTACGGCAGCATGATCCCCCAGGAGGCATCGGCCGAGTTCTTCGGCTTCTACTCGGTGTTCTCCAAACTGTCCGGAATCGGGCCGTTGGTATTCGGAGCGGTGAGCGCCGCAACCGGTTCGGGAAGATCGGCGATCCTGTCTGTGGCAGCCTTCTTCATCGTCGGGTTGATCCTGCTGGCGAAAGTCGATCTCGAAGATGCGCGGGCATCGAGAGAGCACTGGAAGTTCGAGGGCTCAGACGCAGAGGTGGTGTGAGGATGGCTGTCGCCCCTGGTCCCGGGATGTCCGTTGGCGATATCGAACTCGTGACACCAGACGAAGAGACGGTCATCTTCGGGGACCGCGTCAAGGTACCCACGATCGTCATCCTCGCCCGGTACTACGGCTGAGCAGGTTGCCTCGACATGCTGGCGCAGTTGGCGACAGCCCATCCAGCCATCGTCGACAGTGGCGGGGCGGTCATCGGCGTCGCGCCGGCTGCCGGGTTCCAAGCTGCCTATCTCAGGGATACGTCGATCCCCTATGAGCTGCTGCTCGACCCTGAACACGAGATATCGCACCGCCTCGACGTCGGTACACAGTCACTGCTGAGCGCTCTGTTCAATCTCAACGCGTGGTGGAAATATCTCCAGGCGTTCGCCAGGCACCGCGAACAGGGCAAGATCACCCAGGGGTACGCCGTGCTCCCTGCTGCGTTCGTTGTCGACGCGGACGCGAACGTCACCTATCTGCACCGCGGAACCGGGATCGCCGACTACCCCCCACTCCCCGACCTCCTCGCCGAACTCGCAACCCTGCTGTAGGCGTCAGCGACACGTCCGGTTGGGTCGGGTCAGGACACGGGATCGCGCAGAACGGGACAGGTCATGCAGTGTCCACCGCCGCGACCGCGACCGAGCTCAGAGCCATCGATCTCGAGCACCGTGACACCTGATTGGCGCAGCCGTGCATTCGTCCACTCGTTGCGGTTGTAGGCGATCACAAGGCCTGGTTCAACCGCGACGACGTTGTTGCCGTCATCCCACTGTTCGCGCTCGGCCTGAAAGGCGTCGCCTGCGGTCGGGACGACACGCAATGCTGACAGCCCAAGTGCTTCCTGGACGATCTGCAGCCACCCTTTGTTCTCGACGATCACGTCGACACCGCCGTCGTCCGCCGGGTAGTAGCTGATGGGCTGAATCGTGTCGACAACAGGCGGATAGATCGTGACGAGGTCCACGTCACAGAACGTGAAGACCGTGTCGAGGTGCATACTTGCCCTGTCATGGGGCATCTTCGCCGCGATCACGCGGCTCGCCGCTTCGTGGTCGAAGAGCGACTTCGCCAGTTGGCCGACCGCTTGGTAGGTGGTCCGCTCTCCCATGCCGACAAGGACGACGCCGTTCCCGACCGGCATGACATCACCGCCTTCGAGCATGGCATTCCCGTAGTTCGCATCGGGAGGATCACCCCACCAGATGGTGAAATCGCCGCCCTTGAACGCAGGGTGGTACTTGTAGATGGCGGCAAGGTGGAGCGACTCTTCCCTCCGTGCAGGCCAGAACATCGGGTTGATCGTGACACCGTCGTAGATCCAGCACGAGCTGTCCCGGGTGAACAGCTGGTTCGGCAGCGGCGGCAAGATGAAGTCCGTGTCGACCCATGCTTTGCGTTCGACCGTGCGGAACTCGCTGGGGAGTTCATCCACGGTGATGCCCCCGATGAGGTGCTGCACGAGCACAGGCGCATCGAGCTCGTCCATCCACGGGCGCAGGATCCCCGCTACGTTGATGCCGACTTCGTTCGGCGTGAGCTTCTGGTCGAGCAGGTAGGCCCTGCCCTCCTTGGTGCGCACGACGTCCTCGAGGAGTTCATGGAGGTACAGGACGTTGATGTCGAGGTCGTAGCGCATGAGGTCGACGAACGCCTTGTGCTCCTGACGCGCCTTGCGCGCCCAGATCACATCGTCGAAGAGGAGATCGTGGGCGTTCGATGGCGTCAACCGCCTCATCTCAGGCCCCGGCCGGTGAACGATCACCTTTCGCAGCCTGCCCACCTCTGAATGCACGCCGTACTCGGCCATTGGCTGTCGCCTTTCGTTGTCGGCGTATCACACGCTCAGCGCTGTCGTGCCATGTTAGGGGTCGCGTTCACCACGGTCGAATACGTGCTGGCAGGCGCGGATAGAATCGACACTCAGACGACACACCGTTGCTCGCACACGCAAGCGCAGAGAGGGAGCCATGGCCTACAACTTGAAGAATCGGAACTTCGTCAAGGAGCTCGATTTCACACCAACAGAGATGCGGTTCCTGCTCGATCTGTCCGCAGCGCTCAAGACCGCCAAGTACGCAGGCACCGAACAGCCACAGCTCACCGGAAAGAACATCGCCCTGATGTTCGAGAAGACGTCGACGAGAACGAGAGCAGCGTTCGAGGTGGCAGCGTTCGACCAGGGTGCCCACGTGACCTACTTCGATCCGACTGGTTCCCAGATGGGCCACAAGGAGTCGATCGCTGACAGCGGCCGCGTGCTCGGGCGCATGTACGATGCCATCGAGTATCGAGGCAAGCGGCAGGAGGACATCGAGACCCTTGCGCGCCATGCAGGCGTGCCCGTCTACAACGGCTTGACCGACGAGTGGCATCCCACCCAGATGCTTGCTGACTTCCTCACGATGCACGAGGCGTCCGGCAAACCGTACGATGAGATCTCGTACGCGTTCGTCGGCGACCTCCGTTTCAACATGGCCAGGTCGCACATCGTCATGGCGGCGTTGATGGGGAGCGCCATCAGGCTTGCCGGGCCGAGCCACCTTGGCCCTCCAGCGGATGTCGTTGCGGTCGCTGAGTCGATCGCGCAGGAGACCGGTGCGTCGATCCTCTACACGGAAGATCCCGCCGAGGCGGTCGAAGGCGTCGACTTCATCCACACCGACGTGTGGGTGTCGATGGGTGAGCCCAAGGACGTGTGGACAGAGCGCATCAACGACCTGCGCCCCTACCAGATCAACGCCGATCTCTTGGCGGCAAGCGGCAACGACAAGGTGCGGTTCATGCACTGTCTGCCCGGTTTCCACGACGCGAACACGGTCGTCGGAGCCGAGATCATGGCCCATACGGATATGCCGGACGGCATCGAAGTGACCGATGAGGTGTTCGAGTCGGATGCGAGCATCGTGTTCGATCAGGCCGAGAACCGCCTGCACACGATCAAAGCGGTGATGGTCGCAACCCTCGCCTAGCTCCTCCACCTCCTTGACCGCACCCTGTCGCGCGTACCGGGGGTGGAGACGTCGTGTACGCGGTTCTGGAGCCCTGGGTATGGGGATCGATGGCGTGTAGGGCGCTGTGAAACGTGGGTTCCGACAGTGGGCTACCGTGGCGGGCATGAGGATCGCGGCAGCACAGACGGCACCCGTGTGGGGAGACGCAGAGGCGACAGCATCGATCGTGAACGAGTGGATCGTAAAGGCAGCGGACGCCGATGTGGGTCTCGTAGCGTTCGGTGAGACGTTCCTGTCGGGATATCCATTCTGGCTGTCGGTGACCGACGGCGCACGGTTCGACGCGCCCGACCAGAAGGAGGCATACGCCGCGTACCTCAACAGCGCCGTCACGCTCAACGGCCCTGAACTCGGCGAGATCTCAGCCACGGTCGCCGCGACAGGCGTGTTCACCTACCTTGGTGTCGCGGAACGCTCGACGAGCGGCGGGACGGTCTACGCGACACTCGTCGCCATCGATCCGGAGAAGGGACTGGTCAACGCCCACCGCAAGCTGACACCGACCTATGAAGAGCGCATGGCTTGGGGGCCTGGCGACGGCCATGGGCTGCGCACCTTCTCCGTGCAGGACTTCACCGTCTCAGGACTCAACTGCTGGGAGAACTGGATGCCCACGGTGCGTCACACGATGTACGCACAGGGCACGTCGCTCCACGTTGCCGTGTGGCCAGGAGCGGTTCGCAACACCATCGACATCACCCGGTTCATCGCCAAAGAAGGACGCTGCTACGTCCTGTCTGCCGGCACGCTGCTCAGGCCGCAGGACGTCCCCGATTCCTTTCCGCTGCGCGAGCGGGCCCTCGCCGAGGGAGACCTCGGGTACAACGGAGGTTCAGCGATCGCTGCCCCCGATGGGACGTGGATCGTCGAACCCGTCGACGGCGAGGAACGCCTCGTTGTCGCGGACATCGATGCCGCGGTCGTGCGCGGCGAGCGCCAGAACTTCGACCCTGCGGGCCACTATTTCCGCCCGGACGTGATCACCGTCGACGTCGACCGTCGCCGCTACACTCCCGCTGCGTTCATCGACGAGTAGACCGTCCATCCACCGAACCGCTAGCCGGTTCCCCTTCCGTGGGCTGGAGACTGCGCATGCGATGG
>CAYLIR010000092.1:0-6988 GCA_964383515.1 uncultured Acidimicrobiaceae bacterium | reverse complement strand
GCACCATGACACAACCAGTCCGAACCGCCGTATTCCCCGTGGCAGGACTCGGCACAAGGTTCCTACCGGCCACGAAATCGATCCCCAAGGAACTGCTCCCTATCGTCGACAGGCCGTTGATCCAGTATGCAGTGGACGAAGCAAGAGAAGCTGGCATCGAGAGCTTCGTTTTCGTCACAGGCCGGGGAAAAGGAGCTATCGAAGACCACTTCGACGTCAGCTACGAACTCGAAGAGACGCTTGCTGCACGCGGTAAGAACAGAGATCTCGACCTGCTGCGCGAGCTGCGGCCGGGGCCAGGACAGGTCGCCTATGTGCGCCAGATGCAACCGCTCGGACTCGGGCATGCCGTGTGGTGTGCCCGACATATCGTGGGCAACGAACCTTTCGCCGTACTCCTCGCAGACGAGCTGATACTCGCCCAGCCGCCATCGCTGTCAGCGATGATCGATGTGCATGCAACGACAGGGGGAAACGTCGTGCTCGTCGACGAGGTACCCACCTCAGCAACGCACCAGTACGGCATCATCGAGCCAGGCACCGTGTCTGGCGATGCGATCGAAGTACGCTCGATGGTCGAGAAACCAGACCCATCGGCCGCCCCTTCGAACCTCGCGATCGTGGGGAGATACGTGCTGACCGCATCGATCATGGGCATCCTCAAGCACACGGGAGAAGGTGCAGGCGGCGAGATCCAGCTCACGGACGCGCTCTCGGCCTCCATCCCGGATCAGCCGTTCCATGCGGTCCAACTCGAGGGCCGACGATACGACTGCGGATCGAAAGCAGGGTTCATAGAAGCAACGATCAGCCTCGCACTCGAACGTGACGACCTGCGAGATGACGTCCAACGGCTCGTCAACTCACTCGCAGACAGGTCATAGCCTTAGCCACACACGACATACGAAAGAGCACCGTGACGAAACTCAACGAACTCCATGCCGAGGGCCAATCTATCTGGTACGACTTCATCAGACGCGACATGCTCACCGGCAGAGGCCTCGCGGATCTCGTCGACGGGGGCATCCGCGGCGTGACGAGCAACCCCTCGATATTCGAGCAGGCGATCGGGGGATCCGACCTCTACGACGACCAGCTCTCGAGCCTGCCAACGGACGACCCCCAGGCAGCGTTCGAGGCACTCGCCGTGGTCGATATCCGACAAGCAGCCGACATCCTCTCCGACGTCTACGAGAGGTCCGACGGGGAAGACGGCTACGTCAGCCTCGAGGTATCACCACGACTCGCCCATGACACCGAGGGAACGATCCAAGACGCACGGCGCCTCTGGGCACAAGTCGATAGGCCGAACCTGATGGTGAAGGTGCCGGCAACCGATGCCGGGATCCCTGCGATCGAGGAACTGACAGCAGACGGGATCAACATCAACGCAACGCTGATGTTCTCCCTCGCTGACTACGAGGCCGTTGCGATGGCGTACGTCAACGGTGCGCGGCGCGCATCACACCCCACGCGGCTCGCTTCCGTCGCGTCGTTCTTCGTTTCGCGGGTCGACAGCGCAACCGATGCCGCACTCGACGCCATCGGCACACCTGAAGCCCTCGCAGCACGGGGCAAGACAGCGATAGCGAACGCGAAGCTCGCATACCGTCGCTACCAGGAGATATTCGAAGGTGAGCCCTTCGCAGACCAGGCACGCAACGGTGTGCGGCCCCAGCGTGCCCTGTGGGCATCGACCTCGACCAAGAACCCCTCCTACCGCGACGTCATGTACGTCGAGGAACTCATCGGGCCGAACACCGTCAACACGGCGCCGCCAGCGACGATCGACGCGTTCTTGGATCATGGACACGTCAAGCACGGCTCGCTGCTCGGTGATGTGGACGAAGCAGCAGCACTCATCGCGTCCCTCGATGCTCTCGGCCTCGACTTCGACGGGATCACCTCCCAACTCCAGGTCGATGGCGTGGCATCGTTCACCAACGCGTTCGACAGCCTTCTGACCGCCATCGCCATGAAGCTGGGCTGACCCATGACGATCATGTGGCACATGTCGCTTCGCAACGACGCCATCGACGCACAGGCGCGACGCTGGCACGATGACGGCCTGATGCAGCGGCTGTGGGCCCACGACCCAACGGTATGGAGCGACGAGCCGATGCCCGAGATCGAAGATCGACTCGGCTGGCTCACGCTCCCTGAGACATCGCGGGAGCTTGTCGCGCTGGTCGGCGAACTCCACGATGCAGCGCTGGCCAACGGGATCACGCATGTCGTGCTGCTCGGCATGGGCGGATCGTCCCTTGCCCCCGAAGTGTTCGCAGCATCACTGCCACGGGCTAGCAACGATCCTGACCTGGTCGTGCTCGATTCCACACATCCCGACGCGGTCGCTGCCGTCCGTGACGCAACAGACCCGTCGACGACATGGTATGTCGTTGCATCGAAGTCGGGCACCACACTCGAAACGATGTCGTTTTTCCACTTCTTCTGGGAGGTCGCACACGCGGCGCTCGATGCCCCAGGAGAGCACTTCATCGCGATCACCGATCCGGGAACGCCGCTCGACGAGATCGCCGCGCAGCGGTCCTTCCGGGCAACGATCTCTGCAGACCCGACCGTCGGCGGCCGCTACTCGGCGCTGACCGCGTTCGGCCTCGTGCCAGCAGGCCTCGTCGGTGCCGATATCACGGCGCTCCTCGATGCAGGAGCTCAGGCTGGCGCGCTGTGCGGCCCCGATGTCGCCCTCGAGGAGAATCCGGCGTTCCAGCTCGGTGCGCTCCTGGGAACCCAGGCAGTCGCAGGAAACGACAAAGCCCACATCCTCGCCACGCGCCCGGTGGAGGCACTCCCCATATGGACAGAGCAGCTCATCGCGGAATCGACAGGGAAGGACGGCAAGGGAATCGTCCCCGTCGACGGGGGACCGACTCCCTCACATGCCTCAGACGGTGTCGTGGTCGGAATCGGTGCCGAACCGATCGAAGCGGCTGACTTCATGCTCCTCGTAACCGAGCCCGACGACATCGCTGGCGCGATGTTCGTGTTGGAGCTCGCTACGGCGGTCGCAGGCGAGATCCTCGGCATCCACCCGTTCAATCAGCCCGATGTCCAGATCGCCAAGAAGCTCGCTGCATCCGCGATGGCTGGAGAGCTGGAAGCTTCGGCCGCTCCCCCGATTTCTCTCGCGTCAGACACGCTGATCGGAGCTCTGCGCGGGCTGTTCACTGCGCCGGAACCTTCCTATCTGTCCATCCAGGCGTATCTGGAGCCGACACCGTCGACGGATGCCCGCATCCAGGACATCAGGAGCATGGTCGACGAGGCACTGGCCATCTACACCACCGCGGGCTACGGCCCGCGGTTCTTGCACTCAACCGGCCAGGTGCACAAGGGCGGCCCTCCGGGAGGCCTGTTCCTACAGCTGGTCGACCATCCCTCACAGGTGCTCCCCGTTCCGCAATCCGACTTCACGTTCAATGCACTCGTCGCAGCCCAGTCCGAAGGAGATCGCGCAGCCCTTGCATCAAGGGGCCGCGACATCGTGTCCGTCGACCTCGGTGACAACCCAGGGACCGGGCTCGCATTTCTCCTCGCGGCGATCGACGCTGCCCTGGCATGACCCCGGATGTGACGTTCGTCATCTTCGGAGCGACCGGAAGCCTTGCTCGTACGAAGCTCTTGCCGTCCCTTGCTCGGGCGGTGCTCGATTCTGGTGTCGAACGCCACGCCATCATCGGTATCGGCACGACGAGACGTTCGCACGATAGGTTCGCTGCGTTGGTCCGTACCAGCCTCGACGAAGCTGGCATCGACGCGCCGTGCACAGAGCGCTTCCTTGAAGGAGCAGTTGCCTACCACGCTGTCGGTGAACCCGGATCGTTCGCGGCGCTCGGCGACCTCGTGCGCTCGGTCGAAGCAGAACGCGGCCTCGCTGGCAACAGGGTCCTGTATCTCGCTGTCCCCCCTTCCAAGCTCGACGCCACGGTAGAGGGGATCGCCGAAAGCGGCCTCGACACGAGCCCGGGCTGGACACGGCTCGTCGTCGAGAAGCCCTTCGGAGTGGACCTCGCAACCGCACGAGCGTCGAACCGAGCGATCCACAAGGTGTTCAGCGAAGAAACGGTCTACCGCATCGACCACTATCTCGGCAAGGAGACGGTCAGGAACCTGCTCGTCTTCCGGTTCGCGAACGCGCTGTTCGAGCACATGTGGGACAGAGGACAGATCGAGTCGGTCGAGATAACAGTCGCCGAGGACCACGGCGCCGAAGGAAGGGCTTCGTACTACGACGAGTCTGGTGCAGTGCGGGACATGCTCCAGAACCATCTCACGCAACTGCTGACGCTCATCGCCATGGAGCCGCCGGTTGCGATGACAGCCGACGCCATACGCTCGGAAAAGGTCAAGGTGCTCCAGGCGGTCCGCTCCGTCGCAGACGACGACGTGGTGGTCGCTCGCTACGGAGCCGGTGTCGTCGACGGCAAGCAGGTCGATGCCTATGTCGACGAGCCAGGTGTGCGCGACGGGTCAGCGACGCCGACGTTCGTGGCCGTCCGACTGTTCGTCGACAACTGGCGTTGGCAGGGCGTCCCGTTCTATCTGCGTACCGGCAAGATGATGTCGGCGCGAACAACGCAGATCGTCGTACGGTTCGCACGCCCCCCCGTATGCCTCGTCCATGCACCCGACGCGTGCCCGGGGCACCAGAACATCTTGACGCTCAGGCTCCAACCCGATGAACGATTCGACCTGCTCATCGACGTCAAGGAACCTGGCGACACTCTCGACGTTCGCCGTATCCCGCTCTCGGTTCGCTATGACGACATCCTGTCAGAAGCACCGGACGCCTATCAAACGCTGCTCACCGATGTCATGGACGGCGACCAGACGCTGTTCGTTCGCGCCGACGAGGTCGAAGCGTCCTGGGAACGGTATGCGCCGATCCTCACGAGGACAGACCTCGACCACTATCGGCCAGGATCGGACGGCCCGGAGAGCGCCAACGAGTTGATCTCCACCTTCCCATACCGCTGGACTCCCCTCGATGGGCCTGACATAGCTCCCTCGCCCTGACACATCGGGCCCGCGCCCCTCATGGATCTCGCGGAACCTCGGTAGGTGCACTCACGCATCGCATTCCGACTCGACCGCCGTCTCGTCCGACGGGTCCTCTTCCCCTGCGATGACCTCCTTGACCTTCGCCCTGACACGCCCCACGTTGAGCACAGGCTTGCCGAGACCATCCCGCTCTGACTGCCAGTATCCGTGGACGAAGCCAACCGTTTCGATGTCATCGAAGTCGAGACGCGAAACGATCATCAGCAGGTCCGGTGCCAGCGAGAGCGGGAAGTCCGTCACGACCGACCCATTCACGGCGTCAACGATCGCCGGGAACTTGCGCAGGAGCGTCAACGGATCGGCCTTGGCTGCCACTGCCCGCACCATGCACCGTTGCCGCTCCATGCGGGCGTAGTCGCTCGAATGCTTGCGTGCCCGCGCATAGGCCAATGCCTGGGAGCCATCCAGATGGTTCCAACCGACATCCACATCGACCTTTGCCCATGGGTCTCCCTCCCGCGGTGGCGACACCTCAGCCGCAAGCGGCTTCTGCACGTATACGTCGACACCATCGATCGCATCGACGAGGTCGACGAATGCAGCCATGTCGACGAGCATGTAGTAGTCGATGGGGATGCCCATCACGTTCGAGAGCGTGTCGCGCAGCATCGCCATTCCGGGGTCGACTTCGTCTGGATAGGTACGGGTCCATTTCCTCGTGAACGGGTACAGGGCATTGAGCTGCTCGGGGAAACACTTGCAGTTCCCTGAGGACTGCTCGGGCTGCTTGCTTCGCTCGTTGACGGTTCGCTGCAGATCGACGAACGCATCCCCAAAGCGAGGAGGCAACGGTGTATGGCCGAGGTTCCGTGGAAAACCGAAGATCGCAGCCTTCCCCGTTTCCGGGTCCAGGGTTGCAACCATCATCGTGTCGGTACGCATACCGCCGCGACCTGGCCCGCCCTCGCCCCCCGCGAGCAGTACGGTGATCCTGTCCTCGCCGACGTACTCCTCGAACGCAGGGAACGACGACGCTGGCGATTCGCCACGCTCGCCGGTTGCTCCGATCACGGGCCCTGACTCGTTGGGGCCGCCGACGCTCTCAAGAAGGTGGTGGTTCACCCTGAACCGATCGTAGCCCGTGTCCATGTGTGGGATGGGTTCGTTTCCCAGCAGCTCGTCCTCAGCCGTCTCTGGGCCAAGAGGAGCAGGCACGATGTCGGCATCCGTCCCGATGGGAATGATCGCCTCTGCGGGAACCTCCTCGCCGTCGAGGACGAACACCGCGTCCAAGAGGGTGAGCGCATCCACGGCGTAGCGGCCGACAACCACATGGGGAACGAGCACGACGACACCGACGACGAGCCATCCTACAGCGACAAGCCACCGACCCGGCTTCCCCCGCTCAACAGGCTCGGCTGCGATGCGATGCACATCGAGAGCCGCAGCACCGCGCCAGAGAGCTGCGGCCACGTTCAACATGATGATGCCCCACAGTGTCCGCGGCGTGAGCAGTGCAGCGATGATCGCGGGGGGTGAGAGCCGCGACACCGCGACAGCGAGCATACCCAGCACCACCACTGGCAGTAGCCAGAGCACGCCGCGACGATAACGGCGCAGGTAGAGATGCCCAAGGCCAGGCACGGCGAGGGAGAGCGCGACAGCGAGCCATCGTCTCCTGTGCGGCTGGACGACCATCCCTGCTGTCTGTACCACATGGCAACGGTACACCGATACACGCGAGCCGACAACGAGCGGCTGACAGCTTGCTGCTGTACCGGCTACGCTTGCATGCATGCCCTATCCCGCCTTGCGTAACGTCGCGCTCATCGCACATGTCGACCACGGAAAGACGACGCTCGTCGATGCCATGCTCCATGCCGCTGGTGTGTTCGCCGATCACGAACAGCCGGTCGAACGCGTGATGGACTCCAACGACCAGGAGCGCGAGCGAGGGATCACGATC
>CAYLIR010000091.1:0-6993 GCA_964383515.1 uncultured Acidimicrobiaceae bacterium | reverse complement strand
GTCACCGGTCCGATGCCATCTTCTTCCTGCCACCCTGGCGGGCGTTCTTCCAGGCACGCAAGATCGAATGAGAACGAACCGTCCGACACCGACTTGATATCGCCGAACCAGATGCCGTCGGGAAGCGGCCCCGGCCCGGGAGTGCACCCGGAACCGTATGCGCCGCCCGAGCCGGGAAGCGGATCGGGGTAGTACGGCGGGTTCGCTGGATCTGCCACCCTGTAGTAGATCGATGGGAGCGGTGTCGTCGCTGTCGTGACGGTCAGCAGGGTCGTGGTCGTTGCCGCTGTCGTGGTCGTTGCTGCTGTCGTGGTCGTTGCCGCCGCGGTGGTTGTCGTTGTGGCGGGTGTCGGGATCGTCGTTGTAGGTGCGGACGATGTTGTGCCGAGGTCCGGCATCGTCGTCGTGTCGCCCGTTCCACTGGATGCGCTGCAGCTAGCGACTACGAGCGCGATCCCTACCGCCAGAGACACTGATCGTTTCATGATCTCCTCCTTGTATGCAACGTACACCCGATGGGTTGATCCGTCCAGGAGTGGCCGTGTCGACGGTGTCGCCAGCCGGTAATGTGCGGACGTGTACAACGATGAGCCTCCTGAACGGATTCGCCCGGCGGATATCGACAAGCGCGAGGCGTGCCCCGCGAGTATCGGTGGTGGATCGAGGCTTCCCACTGCTGCGATCGACCGCTGGAGGGCGGTCCTGGACGCACTCGAGGCAGCGCTTGCCAACGGTGGGGATGTGGAGCGAGCGGTACTCGACAACGCGGCGTGGCTCGATCCTGTCCAACGCGCGATCGTGGCCGACCTCGTGTCCAATGGTGTTCTCGCCCTTGCAGCGTCGGATGCGGAGGTTCAGTTCGAGCCCGAGGACGGGATCGTCTTCGTCGACCATCCCTCGCTCAATGCCGAGTTCGCTTCCCATTTCCAGATCCGTGTAACTGATCCCCGCGATTCGCACAATGTCGAGTTCCTCAAGGTCAGGACCGGTCGACGAGGCACCGATCCGCTGGAGGCTTCGGTCGTCCTCACCGGCGGTGAGCCAGGTGTTGGCTACGCCGACCTCATGCTGAGGGACGCGACCATCGAACCTATCGAGCTTTCAGCCGCCGACCTCCAACGCGAGACAGCCCGGTTGTACGAGAGCAACGGCGTCAAGGGTGATCCGAAGGATCGCCGGCCTGGATGGCAGTGCTACACCTGCGGCCGGGTGGCGACGTGTGGCCAGTATCCGCCACCACCCGGATACCGGGTCGGAAGGCGTCAGCGCACCATACTGCTTGCGAAGTCTGACGTTCTGCGTCTCGACCAGTGTCAGCGGCGTGTCGCCTGGAAGGCGCTCTACGGGATCCCGAAGGACACCGAAGAGGAGGCCGGTCCGGCTGCAGCTCGAGGTATCCGGTTTCACGAGATCCTCGCTGAAGTGCTCGTGAGCGATGACCCTGATGCAGCGTTCGCCGAGGCACTCGATCGGATACCCGCAAACGAGCGGGACGAGATGGTCGAACTGTACGGGCGGCACCGGCAGATCGAAGCGAGCCATGTCCCGGTCGATGTGTCGCTCACCGAGTATCAGGTCGGCGCGACGTTCATCGTTGAAGGTGTCTCCATCGACAGCCGGGACAACCTGATGGAGGGTGTCCCTGTCGCTGTCACCGTGATCTGTCGTACCGACGCCGTTGGTAGGGAGCCCGACGCCACGCCGGCGGTCGTCGAGCACCGAACCGGCGCGACCTCCGATCGGATCGACGAACGAGAAACGGCTCTCTACGCGGTCTCCACCGCCAGGCTTGTCCGTGCCGACGCGGTGGCCGTACACCAGCATGCTCTCGGTACCTCAGGTGACCCCGAATGCATTCGGATTCTCTACGACCCGCAGAGGCTCGCCGGGGCCGAGCATATGCTGACCGACATGCTCGCCCCCGTTGCCAACTGGCACCCCCTCGATGCGAGCCAGCCTGACTACACCGTGGGCGACTGGTGCTCCACGTGCCCCTACCTCTCGCGTTGCAGCCTCTTCCGTTGACGTCTCTACGCCAGAGACCGCAGGAAGACGGTGAATGTGGTGCCGCGGGTGGGGCCGGGGGAGGAGACGGCGATGGTGCCGTGGTGGGCCCGGACGAGGCTGCGGGCGATGGTCAGGCCGATGCCTGCGCCGCCCGGCGCTGAGCGGTCCGCACGGTAGAAACGGTCGAAGACCGTCTCGAGTTGCGCTTCGGTGAGCCCACGCCCCGTGTCGGTGACCGAGACTGATGCCTGGCGGCCTGTCGATGTTCCTGTGATCGTTACCGTCCCGCCTTCGGGCGTGTAGGAGAGCGCGTTGCCGATGATATTCGTGAACACCTGCGCCATGCGGTCTCGGTCCGCGAGGGTCCGGAGCACGGGCATCGTCCCGACCTCCAGGGCTACGCCTTTGGCTTCGAACTGTGGCCTGAGGCGCGTCGCGACTTCGGTGGCGACGGCGCCGAGGTCGATGGGTTCGAAGTGAAGATCTACGGCATGCTCGGCGATCCGTGACAGTTTGCTGAGGTCGGATGCGAGCCTTTCGAGACGTGCTGCCTCTCTCCCGGTGGCGATGAAGATCTCGTCGGACGCGGGGAACACGCCATCGACGAGTCCTTCCATGTAGCCCTTGATCGTTCCCAGCGGTGTGCGGAGCTCGTGGGCGACTTCAGAGATGAGCCGAAGGCGCTCCTGCTCCGTATGTTCGAGAGTGCTCGCCAGTTCGTTGACGTCGTTGGCAAGGGCTGCGAGCTCGGCTTCGGGCGGTGGTTCGATACGTTCGCTGTAGGCACCGCTTGCGAGCCTTCTCGTTGCGTGCCGGATGTCGTCGATGGGGCGCAAGAGCCGGTTGGACGCCAGGATCCCGACGATGAGGGCTGCCGCGGTGCTCAAGAGCGCACCGATGAACAGTGCCTGGCCAAAGCCTGTGAAGATCCCTTGCTCGAAGTCGTCGATCGCAGCCTGGCTCGCTTCTGGACCGGCGATCCTCTCCATCAAGGCGATGTGGTCGCGCAGGAACGCTGGTGCAAGGACACTCGTCGCGATGAGCACCGTGACGACGCCGACGAACACGACTGCTACGTACGTCAGGATCATCCGGATACGCAGAGAGTCCGCGTGCTTTTTCATGCTGGTGTGCCGACGAACTTGTAGCCGATACCCCGGACGGTTGCGATGAAGCGCGGATTGGCAGGGTCATCGTCGAGCGCTTTGCGGATGGATCCCACATGGACGTCCACGACCCGCTCCACCCCGAAATAGTCCCAGCCCCACACGCGTTCGAGGAGCTGCTGGCGGGTGAAGACCCGGTTCGGGCGTTGGGCGAGAGCCACGAGAAGGTCGAACTCAAGCGCACTGAGCTCGACCGGTCCGCCACCCATCTGGACGTCGCGTGAGGCAGTGTCGATCTCGAGGCCGTCGAATCGCATCGTGTCGTCGTCGGTGCGTGCGCCGATCGCGCCTCGCCTGAGCACGGCGTGGATCCGAGCAACGAGTTCACGGGGGCTGAACGGCTTCACCACATAGTCGTCTGCTCCGACGCTGAGGCCGACGACCCTGTCGATCTCCTCGTCGCGGGCGGTCACCATGATGACCGGGATGTCCGACGTGGAGCGCAGCATCCGCAGCGCCTCGAACCCGTCGACGTCGGGAAGCCCCACATCGAGCAGGACGAGATCGGGTTGGCTGGCATCGACGGTGGCGATAGCTTCGCCGCCGGAGGCGGCTTCGGCAACCTCGAAGCCCTCGCGGGTGAGGTACTGGCGCAGCATGGAGCGCAGTTCCGGCTCGTCGTCGACGATGAGGATGCGCCGTGGGGTCATGCCGAAAGTGTAGGGGGTGCGATCTGGCCGCCCAGCGGGGACTGCCAGCCGATTCCTGCATACCCTGGGACGGTGCTGTCTGTGCGTTGTTGTGGGTGCGTCACGCCCGGCTCTCGACAACCAGTGTTCCGACCATGCCGATCGACGCGTGGCCGGGAACGGTGCATACGGTGTCATACGTCCCGATCGGCTGGGCTGGGACGCCAGTAGTGACGGTCTCGCCCGGGGGGACAACGACGGAGATGCCGAGGTCGGGAACGCTGAAGTCGTGCGGGACCGCGCCAGTGTTCGTCACGATCAGGTTCGTCGGTTCGCCTTCGGCAATGACCACCTGCGCAGGGGAGATCGTGAAGTCGTCGAGTGTCACGGCGACTGCTGATGCGCCTTCGATCGTTGGGTTGGCTCGGCCGGCGCCGACGCCAGTCGAGTCGAACATCATTGCTGGCCCCATCTGGCTGTAGCCGGATCGCATCAGGTCGAATGTCCCTGAACCCGTCGTTGCCATCCCGACGATGGCGATAGCTGTCAGGCCGATGCCGACGGTGAGGAGGAGGCGGTCCTTCACCGGCTCCCCCTCAGTTCCGAACGGCGCTGGATGAACTCGTCATTGTCGATCTCGCCCCGCGCGAAGCGTTCCTCGAGTATCTCGAGTGCTCTGTCTGTGGTATCCCGCTCGACTCTGGAGGCGCCCAGGTTGCGGACAGCCCACACGATGAGAAGGACGATGCCTCCCCACAACAGCAGCATCCACAGCATCCCTGCTCCGCCGAATCCTCCGTACTGCCACATCATGATGATCTCCTTGCGTTTGGTTGGCCGTATCGACGCCCAAAGCAAACCATCCTGACGTCAAGGGGTGATTCCCCCGCTGTAAAGCTTCGGTAAAGCCCCAGTGACAGGTCTTGGCGTGGACGCGGCGCGCATGCACGCCAGATCTGCGGCAAACGCCTAGTGCGGCCAGGTGGAGAGGAGGGTTGTTGTGGTGGTGGTGGGGCGTTCGACCATGAGCATGTGCCCAGCGCCAGGGACGGTCACCATCGTGGCATTGGGGAAGGCCTCGCCGAGGGCCGCGGCATGCTTGGGGCGGGTCATCAGATCGTCCGATCCCATGAGGATGCACACAGGTATCGAGATCGCCGGTGCTCGCGCGGGTGCGTCCTCGTAGGCGTTGCAGGCTGCGAGGTCCGTGAACAGCACACTGGGACGTGAGCGTTCGAGGAGTCGCACGGTCGCTCCCATCATCCACAGTCCCGGCGTTGGGTGGTTGCCCAGATGCGCTGGTCGAGCGAGGCTCCAGGACGCGACGAGGTCGAACGCGAGGTGGTCGTTGCGTTGTGCAGCATCGAGGAGGTCGGGGTGCACCGCCATGCGTTCGGCGACGCCGAGCAGCGACAGGGACCCAACGAGGCCGGGGTGGCTTGCTGCCAGTTCGATCCCAATGAGGGCACCCATCGAATGGCCGACGACGTGCACGCTCGAGACCCCGACCTCGGTGAGGAAGCTGGCGACGATCTCGGCGAAGGCGCCGATCGAAGTGGGGGCAGGATCCCCTGATCGTCCATGGCCGGGGAGGTCGAGTGCCAGCACATTGAAACCGTGGTGGGCGATCGCTCTCGATTGGAATTGCCACACCGTGTGGTCCATGCCAGCCCCGTGGATGAGGACGACTGTTGGGAGGCCAGCATCGAAGGGCCGCCCACCGGTTGAGGCATGGATCATCGTGCCGTTGGCGATGGTGTCCATGGTCATGTCCTCTGAGACGCCCGCAGCGCCTGGGCGAGGTCGGCGATGAGGTCATCTGGGTCTTCGAGGCCGATCGAGAGTCGCACGAGGTCCTCTCCGACACCTGCGACTGCGAGTTCTTCGCTGCTCATCGTGGCGTGGGTCGTCGATGCGGGATGGATGACGAGCGATTTCGCGTCGCCAACGTTGGCGAGGTGCGAGAACAGTTGGAGGCGTTCGATGAAACGGCGGCCAGCGTTGCGGCCCCCCTCGATGCCGAACGGGAAGATCGAACCGGCACCCTTGGGCAGGAGCTCGGCTGCGAGGCTGTGGTCGGGGTGGCTGTCGAGTTCGGGATACACCACCCATGACACCTCGGGCGCCTGATCGAGGAACGCCACGACCGCGCGTGTGTTGTCGACATGACGGGCCATGCGCACCGGGAGCGTCTCGAGTCCCTGAAGCAGGTAGAACGCGGTTTGGGGAGCCATCGCTGCACCGAAATCGCGCAGCCCCTCAACCCGCGCGCGCATGAGGAACGCCTGGGTGCCGAACTCGTCGGCGAACTCCAGGCCGTGATAGGAGGGGTACGGCTCAGTGAGGGTCGGGAACTTGCCTGAGGCTTCCCAGTCGAACGTACCACCATCGACAAGGACACCACCGACAGCGACCCCGTGTCCACCGATGAACTTCGTCGCAGAATGCATGACGAGGTCCGCACCGTGGTCGAACGGACGGAACAGGTACGGCGTTGCGAACGTGTTGTCGACCATCAGGGGAAGGCCAGCCTGGTGCGCAACGTCTGCGACGGCGGTGACGTCGAGAACCTCGAGCCCAGGGTTGCCGAGGGTCTCTCCGTACACGAGTCGCGTTTCGGGTGTGATCGCAGCGGCGAACGCGTCGGGATCACGCGGGTCGACGAACGTGGTGGTGATCCCCGCTACGCGAGGCAGCGTCTGCGCGAACAGGTTGTGCGTGCCACCGTAGAGAGATCCCGAAGCAACGATGTGTGCACCGGTGTCCATGAGTGTCGGAATAGCGAGGAACACGGCGGCCTGCCCCGAAGCAGTTGCCACGGCACCCACGCCGCCTTCGAGCGCCGCGACGCGTTCTTCGAACGCTGCGACGGTCGGGTTCGAGATCCGCGTGTAGATGTGGCCTTGGCGTTCGAGATTGAACAACTCCGCTGCCTCGTCGACGCCTTCGAACACATACGACGTGGTCTGGTAGATGGGCACTGCCCGAGCGCGGTGGTCGCTGTCGGGTGTGTGCCCTGCATGGAGGCTGAGCGTGTCGAACCGGAAGTACTGTGGATCTACCATCGTGCCAGCCACGATACACGGCACGGTTCTCATCCGTTCTTGCGTAGTCGGTTCGCCTAGATGCGGGTGATGAGAGCGAAGATCGCGGTCATCACCGTGAGCGTGCCGAACGACACGGTGACCATC
>CAYLIR010000090.1:0-7026 GCA_964383515.1 uncultured Acidimicrobiaceae bacterium | reverse complement strand
CCGGGGACCTCGACCTCCTCGAGGTATCTATGGACGCCGGGCAGGACGGGTACCTCCGCGACATCGATGTGTGCGCTCACACCTGATGCCCTGACCATCTCGGACAGGTGCCCGAGGAGGCCGAAACCAGTCACATCGGTGCAGGCAGACACGCCCACACGCCGCGCGGCGTCCGAGGCACCACGGTTGAGCGTTGCCATGGATTCGACCGCAGCCTGTTGGATGTCGGCGGGGACATCGCCGTTCTTGATCGCTGTTGCAAGGATGCCTGTACCTATCGGCTTGGTCAGGACGAGCACCTGGCCTGGTTCAGCGCGGTCGTTCGTCATCATGTCGTCTGGTGAGATGAGCCCGGTCACAGCGAAACCGTACTTCGGGTCGGAGTCGTCGATGGAGTGCCCACCGACGATCGTGCATCCGGCCTCGGCCATGACATCCGAGCCTCCTTCGATGACCCTGCCGAGAACATCGAATGGGATCGTGTCGCGTGGCCAGCCGACCATCTGGAGCGCGGTGAGCGGTTCGGCCCCCATGGCGTAGACGTCCGACAGGGCGTTCGCTGCGGCGATGCGTCCCCAGTCATAGGGATCATCGACGATAGGCGTGAAGAAATCGATCGTCTGGACGATGGCGCGGTCATCGTCGATGCGGAAGATGCCGGCGTCATCTGACCCAGCGATACCCACGAGCAGGTCCGGGTGTGTCGTCGATGGGTGATTGTGCAAGGGACGCAGAACTTGCGTCAGCTCGTCAGGGCCGAGCTTGCACGCTCACCCAGCGCCGTGCGAGTACTGTGTCAGGCGGATCGTGTCCATGTGATGCAAGGGTAGCCGGTGAGGGCAGGCCCGAGATGGACCGACCGCGGCTGAGCGAGTGCGCTGGTATGCCGAGCGAGGGCATCGTGGGTACGATGTCTGTCCGACGGTTCACGAAGCAGGGAGAGATCATGGATGTAGCGGTTATCGGCGGTGGGACCATGGGCATCGGCATCGCCCATCGGTTCGCAGTCAACGGTGCACGCACGGCGATCGTCGACCTCGACATCGATATGGCTCGTGGAGCTGTGCGCCGGACTGCAGACACGATCGAGGCTGGCAGGGACCGCGGCAAGATCGATCCGAGCGTCGCTGCTGCAGCGATCGAGAACCTTGTCGCTGTCGGTTCGGTCGCTGATCTCGATGAGGGCCTCGACCTGATCGTCGAGGCCGTGATCGAGGACCCCGCCCTGAAGGCGAAGATCCTCGCCGGTGCCGAGCGGCGAGATCCTGTCGTTCTCGCGTCGAACACATCGAGCATCTCCATCGATGCGCTTGCAGAGAGCCTCGAGCGCCCCGACCGTTTCGCTGGCATGCATTTCTTCAACCCTGTGTGGGCGATGCCGCTCGTTGAGGTCATACGGGGAGCGCGCACGAGTGACGCGACGCTGGGCCGCATCCGTGAGATCGTGTCCTACCTTGGCATGGAGCAGGCGCTCGTCAACGACGCCGCAGGATTCGCAACCAGCCGGCTCGGAGTGCTCGCAGGGATCGAGGCGATCCGCATGGTGGAAGAGGGTGTAGCCGCTCCCCAGGACATCGATCGGGCGATGTCGCTTGGATATCGCCATCCGATGGGGCCGCTGATGCTCGGTGACCTGGTCGGCCTCGATGTGCGCCTCAAGATCGCGGAGCACCTTGCTTCGGTATACGGATCGCGATTCGAACCACCGGACCTGCTCCGCGCGATGGTCGCACGCGGCGATATCGGGAAGAAGTCGGGACGCGGGTTCTACGACTGGTCGGGCGGTTCAGCTGTGCCGATCGAGGAAGCCTGATACAGCCCCGTACGTCTGCTCGGGCGCGTCGGCCAGCGGGTTGTGCCCTGCATCGTCGATGACGACGTGCTCAGCACCGTCGATGAGCGTCGCCATGTCGTCTGCGATCGCCGTGTATTTGGCGTCCTTGCTCCCTGTGACCAACAGCACGGGGAGCGAGAGTTCGCTCAGCCGGCGCCACACAGACGGCTGGGCGCCTTGCCCGAACCCGGTGAGCGCCCTAGCCAGGCCATCGGCGGTGTTGCGAAGCCGCATCGCCTGGTCGGTCTCCCTGGTGGACGGGTCGAGGTGAAGCGTCGACGTGACCCCCGTCGAGGTCCACGAGTCGAGGAAGGAACGGACGCCGGCTTGGCGGATGTGTGCAGCCATCGCCTCGTCTGCAATGGCCCGGCGCGAGCGTTCCTCGACGTTCTCGATCCCCGGGGAAGCAGACACCAGTATCAGGGCAGAGATCCCTGCTGGCCGGTCGAGCGCGGCCAACAGCGCTAGCCTGCCGCCCTGGCTGTAGCCCAAGAGGGGCACGGGCATGCCGATCGATCCGATGGTCGTCGCGATGGCATCGATGACACGGTCGAGATCCGTGCTTGCCCGTGCATATGCACCGTGGCCAGGGAGGTCGGGGGCGACCACCGTGCGTCCCAGCATCGATGCAGCGGGAGCGAACTGTTCCCCTGTGAGCGTGAAGCCGTGGAGGGCGACGACAGGCGGACCACTGCCGTACTGTCGCACGGGGGCCACGGCTACGACTCGTCGATGGGGATCTCGGTTGTGAGTACCTTGTAGACGATGCCCGCGAGGACCGCGGCAATAGCAAGAGAGATGAAGAACTTCATGTGTACAGGGTAGTTCTCTCGCATCCTTGGTTCACAGACGGAGGCTTCATCGGCGGCTGGATGCTGGCGCATCGCTGATAGCCTGACCGCTATGGCTGAGGTGTCCAATGAGCGCGCACGACTGTTCGCCGTTGTGGCGTGGTCTGCGCTCGCATTCAACGTACTTGTCGTCCTCGGTGGGACGATCGTGCGGGCGACAGGATCGGGCGACGGGTGCGGTGAGACCTGGCCGAAGTGTGGGGATCGATTCGTGCCTCCCAACGCAACGGTCGAGACCCTCATCGAGTTCTCGCACAGGGTGTCTTCGTTCCTTGCCGGGCTCGGTGTGGCTCTCGTCGTAGCCCTTGCCTTGTGGTTCCTGGCAAAGGGGACGATCACACGCAAGGCTGCGATCGTCTCTGGTGTGTTGCTGGTGTTCGAAGCGCTCGTGGGTGCAGCGCTCGTGCTCTTCGGCTGGGTGGACGCTGATATCTCGGCGGGCAGGCTCATCGTGGTTCCGATACACCTCATCACCACGTTCTTGCTGCTCGGCGCGCTCGCTGTGACCGCGTGGTGGGGGAGCGGTTTCCCGATACCTGCACCCCGTAGAGATCGTAGGGCCGGGGCACTGTTGGTCGTCGGGGGTGTGATCGTGGTCGCCCTCGGCGCCACCGGAGCGCTCAACGCCCTAGCCGACACCGTGTTCCCTTCGACGTCGGTCGTTGGCAACCTCGCAGAGAAGTTCGGCCCTACGGCACCGCTGCTTTCGAAGCTGCGCATCGTCCACCCCATCATCGCGATAGCTGGTGGCTTGTGCGTCGGCTGGATCGCGACGTCGCTTGCCCGTTTCGCTGGTACCAGATCGAAGCGACTGGCAGCGGCTGTTGTTCTCATCGTGTTCAGCCAGTTCTTCATCGGAATCGCCAACATCTACCTGCTCACACCGCTGGCTGTACAAGTGGTGCATCTCATGGTCGCTGACATCCTCTGGATCGCCTACGTGTTGTTGTGGGCGTCCCTCCTTGGCGAGAGGGACGCTTCTGCGGTCGGCGACACGGTCACGGCATGAGCAGACGCCATGGTCCGCAGAACCGTCCTTCGTCGTTGATCTCCGCATACATCGAGTTGACGAAGCTGCGGATCATCGAACTGCTGCTCATCACCACCATTCCCACAATGGTGGTTGCAGCTCACAGGTGGCCGGGCATCATGCCGGTCGTTTTCGCCCTCATCGGGGGAACGCTCTCTGAAGGGGGTGCGAACGTGATCAATCAGGTGTATGACGGAGATATCGACCTGATCATGTCGCGGACCCGCCACCGGCCGATTCCGACCAACCGGGTGTCTCCAGCGGCTGCGACCGTTTTCGGCCTCGTCCTCGGTGTGCTCGGCTTTCTCGTGCTGTGGTTCGGCACGACACCACTTGCCGGGGTGCTGTCGCTCATCGCCTACGGGTTCTACGTGTTCATCTACACGATGCTCCTGAAACGGTCGTCTACCCAGAACATCGTCATCGGGGGCGCCGCGGGTGCTGTTCCCGCCCTCATCGGCTGGGCGGCGGTGACAGGGAACCTGGCGGTGGCTGCTTGGGTCATGTTCGCCATCGTGTTCTTCTGGACGCCTCCGCATTTCTGGGCGCTGTCGCTCAAGTACGAGGATGACTACCGGGATGCGGGTGTTCCGATGTTCCCGGTGATCGCAGGTCGCAGCGCAACGTTCGTCATGATCCAGTGGTACTCGCTCGTCGCCGTCGGTGTATCGCTGTTGCTGGTGCCGACGGCCGGTCTGGGCTGGATCTACGCGGCGGTCGCCATCATCGCGGGTGTCCCGATGGCGGTCGCCCCTGTGTTGCTGCGCACCGGGAGGCTGCATCCGATGCAGTACTTCGGCTACACGAACATCTATCTTGCTTTCGTGTTCGGCGCGATGATGGTCGACAGGTTGGCGCTCGACAGCTCGATCGGTTCGCCATCGGCGTTGGCGTATGTCGGCACCGCCCTCATGGTCCTTGGCCTCGCCGGTGTGGTGACGGTCGAGGTCCAGCCCGCGGTGCGGGTGCACGACATCCATGCCGTGCGCCATGCGGGCGAAGTCGGCTTGACGCTCGCCTTTGCCGTCGCGCTCCTCGTCGCGGTATGGGGATCGATCGGCGCCTAGGCGGTCCAGCCTTCCGCCGCCGGACCCCGCACGGCCCATCCAGCCATTTTGTGGCGCTACAGCGTCAACGGTTCTGGCCGATCGGCGCCTGGGCGCATCTAGTCTCAAGGCATGACCGACACGGCTCCGATCCGCCCCGAAGAGGACTTCAACCACGGCACGGTGTCACGGTACCTCAGGGGCCATCTTCCCGAGCTGTTCGCCTGTCCGGAGGTGTCGTTCGACCAGTTCCCTGGCGGGGCGGCGAACCTCACGTACCGGGCGTACTGTTCCGATGGTTCCGAATACGTCTTGCGTAGGGCACCCCTTGGCAGCGTCGCAGCGGGAAGCCACGACATGGCGCGCGAGTACCGGGTTCTGTCGCGCTTGTGGCGAGCGTTCCCGCTTGCGCCACGGGCATATCACTACTGCGAGGATCCCACGATCATGGGGAAGCCGTTCTTCGTCCTCGAACGCAGACACGGCCATGTGGTGCGCCGCTCCTGGCCAGCGTCGCTGGCAGGCGACCTGCAGAAGCAACGCACGGTTGCGCTCTCCCTCGTGGATGCGCTCGCCGACCTCCATGCTGTGGCCCCGGCGGCCGTCGGTCTGGAGACGCTCGGGAAACCGGCAGGTTTCGTGGAGCGCCAGATCGCCGGGTGGACGCGCAGGTGGGAGGCTGCAGCAACGAGGCCGGTGCCCGACATGGAGGCTGTGGCCGGCCTTCTTGAGCGGAACGTCAAGCACAACCAGCGTGTTGCGATACTCCACAACGACTACAAGCTCGACAATACGATGGTCGGGGACGACGGCTCCCTCGTCGCTGTCTTCGACTGGGACATGGCGACACTGGGCGATCCGCTCGTCGATGTCGGAACGCTCCTCGCCTACTGGGCCCAGCCGGGTGATCCGACGTACAACGTATTCGGCGCGAACGCGGTGGCGATCGGTGAGGTGGTGGCCAAGGATGCCGTCCGTGAACGCTACGCATCACGCTCGGGCCTGGATCTCACCCAGATCGCGTTCTACGAAGCCCTTGCCCTGTTCCGCATAGCGGTCATCATCGAACAGATCTACGCACGCTACGTTTCGGGTCAGACGTCCGATGAACGGTTCGCCGCGTTCGGTTCCCTCGCACCGCTGCTGGCAGCCGCAGCGAGGGACAAGCTCAGCTAGGTCGGCATAGAGCCGGTTCACCATGTTCCTGTGCCGTCTACTCTCCCCCTATGGACAGCGAGCGCATAGAACGACTTCGGGGCGACATCGATGCCGTCAACGCAGAGCTGCTTGACCTGCTCGAGCGTCGACTCGACCTTTCGGTGCAAGTCGGGGAGATCAAACAGCGCGCAGGCCTCCCCCTGTACTCGGAACAACGCGAGCGGGAGCTCCTCGACCGGTTCCGTACACAGGCCGTCGAACGAGGCATCGATCCTGACTATGTCGAAGAGTTGATGGCGGTCGTGCTCGTCCATTCCCGGGCGGCGCAACGCAAGACCGTTCGTAGAACGCCGTCTCCTGAGTAGGCGGTTGCTGGCGTGTCCACCCAGACCGTGACCGTTGGCAACGACGGTGCCAAGCGATGCTGGTGGGGCTCTGGAGATCCCGACTACGAGGCATACCACGACACCGAGTGGGGATTCCCCCAAGGAGACGATGTCCGGCTCTTCGAGAAGGTGTGCCTCGAAGGGTTCCAATCCGGCTTGAGCTGGCTCACGATCCTGCGCAAGCGGGAGAACTTCAGGAGGGCGTTCCTCGGGTTCGATCCGGCGCGGGTAGCTATGTTCACGCGGAGAGACGTCGACCGGTTGCTCGCTGATGCTGGCATCGTCCGGCACAGGGGAAAGATCGAGGCGGCCGTCAACAACGCACAGCGAGCTCTCGAAGCCACCGACGAGTTCGGTTCGCTCGCTGCCTACTTCTGGTCATACGAACCAGAGCGCAGGATCCCGACGCTGCCCATCCCGACGACCACCGATGTGTCGACCACCCTCGCCAAGGATCTCAAGGCGCGAGGGTGGAGGTTCGTTGGCCCGACCACGGCGTATGCGTTCATGCAGGCGGTGGGCCTCGTCAACGACCATCTCGATGGATGTCACATACGGCCGAGGGTGGAACAGGCACGGGCTGTTTTCGACCCGCCAAGCCCGAGTGTTCCGATCAGGATCAAGCTCTGAACTCTTCGCCGACCTCGCGTGTCATCAACTGGTGGAGCGCCTCGGTGACGTCGAGTCCGTCGTAGAGCACTTCACCCACTTTGTGGGCTAT
>CAYLIR010000089.1:0-7071 GCA_964383515.1 uncultured Acidimicrobiaceae bacterium | reverse complement strand
CGAGCGAGCGCCGCGGCGGGAGCCGCCCCCGCCCGCCCTCTTCCCCCGGGCAGCTCGATGAGCCCGTACACCGCTTTGTCGCGATCCGAGCGACGCTGCAGAAGGAGGGTCCCGGAGCCGTCGGCGTTCTCCACAACCGCTCTGATGACAGGAACCATGACGTTCTCGCCACCACTGACCGGGACCGGTACCGCGATGTCGCTCGTGCCGTCGAACATAGGGTGCCTGCCGGGGATCATTGACCGCACTCTAGAGACGCCGCAGCCCAAGCCGGCACCGTACCACGAGCGTTTCGGGCGCCCCGCGCCGGCTCAGGACCCGAGTTCGTGGAGCGGAACCGTAGAGGCCGCTATCTCGGTGCACAGATCGTCGCCCACCGATGACCTGCAGAAGAGTTCGTAGCGGTACCCATTCTCCGTCCATCCGAGGCTGATGCCGTCTGGCACAAGGATCGGCACGATCTCGGATCTATCGGTGTCAGCATCTATCGGCGCGAAACCGATGCGCAGCACACCGACGCGGGCCGTGTCGGACTGGTACGGCTCGGATGCCCAGAACCCGAACGCCGCTGCCGTGTCAGGGTCGAGCGCACCGGTTGCTTCCGTATACACCAGCTGGCTCGTGATCCACCGGACGTCCTCTGGCAAGAGCTCGGGAAAGAGCACATCGGGGAGCGCTGCAGCGATCTCGTCCCTTGATGCCTGAACGAAGCGGCTGTTGAGCTTCCGCCCCCACACCGCCCTGATCACATCCTCGGAGGAGCCCGTGAACTGCGGGTCGATGTCGTCGTTGAACCACAGCAGATCCTCGGGCCCGATGAGTCCCGTATCGTCAGGAGCGGCATCGTCGACTGCCACTTCGAGCGTCGTCGTCGTCGATCCTTCGACCAGATGGCGCGTCCTCTCGCCTACGCCGTCGAGTAGTCCTGCATCGCCACATGCACCAAGCATGACGGCTGCAGCCACGACAAGGGCGGTGACGGTGCTGATGCTTCTCATGTGCAAAGGATGGCACGAACTCGTGATAACAGCCATCATGTCGCCGAAACTCTCGTCATCACGAAATACGGACGCGTCCAGCAGCGGTACCGTGTCACCATGACATCTGAGCCGCTGCACGTCGTATTCGGTGGACTTACCCGAGACGCTCCCCTCGATACGGCGATTTCACGAGCCATACTCGAACAGGTGGATGCCGGCGATAGGCCCGCGACGTTGCAGGTGGGCATGCCCCACGACGTCGTGGCGTTCGGGAAGCACGACACGCTCACCGGAGGCTTCACCGCAGCGGTTGCAACCGCGGCTGATCACGGATTCGATACCACCATCCGTATCGCCGGCGGCCGCGCCGTTGTGTTCCACAGCGGTACGGTCCGGTTCGCTTGGACCGTACCCACAGACGAGCCCGCTCGAGACATGCATGCCAGATTCGCCACGCTCGCAGATGCCGTCGTCGCGTCGCTGTCCAACTTCGGTGTTCCCGCACGTGTCGGGGAGCTACCCGCCGAGTACTGTGCGGGCAGCTACAGCGTCCACCTCGTCGGCGGAGGCAAGGTCATGGGCGTTGGACAGCGACTTGCCAGGCATGCGGCTCAGGTGGCTGGGATGATCGTCGTGGCGGACAGTGCCAAAGTGAACTCTGTGCTGGTGCCGGTCTACCGCGATCTCGGCCTGACCATGAACCCATCGACAACCGGTGCTGTCACAGACGTTCGCTCCATCGAACCACATGCGATAGCACGGGCGCTCGCCACACATCTCGCACCCCCTTCCGGCATCCACGAGACGCAGATCGACGCCGACACGCACCGTCGCGCAGCAACGTTTCGGCAAGACCACGCGCCTGCGCATTTGCGTGAGCGCACAGAACGTTCTTGACTCCGGTTGTGCGCGTACTCATCATCAATGGCCCCAACCTCAACCTGCTCGGCACCCGCGAGCCCACGATCTACGGCTCGACCGATCTGCGAAGCCTCGAGAAGCGGTGGCGAATGCACGCGGCGCGGGTTCAGGTCGGCATAGCAACCTTCCAGTCGAACCACGAAGGGGAGATCATCGACACGATCCACAGTGCCTCCGGCAGGTTCGATGGGATCATCATCAACGCAGGTGCCCTCTCGCACTACAGCTATGCGATATACGATGCCCTCGTAGCTGTTGGCATCCCGACGGTCGAAGTGCACATCTCGAACATCCGCGAGCGGGAGGAGTGGAGGAGGCACTCCGTCACCGGCGAGGCCGCCATCGCGACCATCTACGGGAGGGGTACCGAAGGCTATGTCAACGCCATCGATCTCCTCACCGCGCACATCACGATGCCCCATGACACGTTCAACTACGGTGAAGGACCCGACCACGTCATCGACCTTCGGGTGGCAGATGGCGTCGAGACGGCGCCTGTTGCTGTCATGGTCCACGGCGGTTTCTGGCGCGACGTATGGAAGCGAGACACCATGGCGCCGCTGTGCGCTGCGGTCACGCAGCTGGGATGGAGCACCATCAACGTCGAGTACACACGCGGCGCGGGGACTTTCCCACAGGCGCTCGAGGACGTAGCGGCTGCGATCGCGTGGGTCAGAGAGCACGCGGATATGCACCGGTTCGATCGTCGGCGTATCGTCGTCGTCGGCCATTCTGCCGGTGGGTATCTTGCTCTGAAGGCAGCCCATGCTGACCCCGGCCTCGCTGGCGTCATCGCACTCGCCCCAGTGACGAACCTCCTCGCCCTCAGTGAACAGCGTCCCAACGACGATGCCGCATCCGCGTTTCTCGGGACGGATCCCGACACAGACCCGGCGCTGTGGGAGCAGGCCGCGCTCCGCGGCCAACCGCAGGCTCCGGTCCGCCTCATCCATGGAGTCGACGACGAGGAGGTCGCCCCGTCACACAGCATCGACTACGCTGCTGCACACCCTGAACGGGCAACGTGCGAACTACTGCGCGACGTTGGCCACATGGGCATCATCGATCCGCTCTGTGCAGGGCTCGACGCTATCTACACAGCTCTGAGGTCGTTCAACTCCCGTTGACGAGATCGACGATCCGGGTGAGGCCCTCGACCAGTTCGTCGTCACTCAGCGCGAAGGACAGCCGTGCGTAGCCAGGTGCACCGAACGCCTCACCCGGCACGATCGCGACGTTGGCCTTGTCGAGCAGGAGATCAGCCAGTTCCATGGTGGTCGTCGCGACAGCGCCTCCTATCGATCGATGCAGCAGCCCGGTCATGTTCGGAAACGCGTAGAACGCACCCTGTGGTTCGATGCACGTGACACCTTCGATCGACGTCAGCAGATCGAACATGGCCGTGCGCCGCTTGTCGAACGCCTCTCGCATCGCCTCCACGGCATCGAGCGGCCCGGTGAGGGCGGCGAGCGCTGCCTGCTGAGCCACGTTGTTGACGTTCGACGACAGGTGTGACTGGATTCTCGTTGCCCCGCTCGCCACCTCAGGAGGCCCGATCATCCAACCGACGCGCCATCCCGTCATGGCGTAGGTCTTGGCAACGCCGTTGACGACGACGCATCGCTCCCCGATCTGGGGCACGACCCCTGGCATGGATGTGAACCGAGCATCTCCGTACACGAGGTGCTCATAGATCTCATCGGTCATCACCCAGATGCCCTTGTCTGCCGCCCATTCGCCTATGGCACGAACCTGATCCTCGGTGTAGACCGCACCTGTCGGGTTCGACGGGCTCACGAAGATCAGCATCTTCGTGCGATCCGTTGTCGCTGCTTCGAGATCGTCCACGGACACGGAGAAGTTGGTCGACTCGTCCGTTGGGATGGCAACTGTCCTTCCGCCAGCAAGTGCAATGGCGCTCGGATACGTCACCCAGTACGGGGCAGGGAGCAGCACCTCGTCACCCGGATCGAGCAGCACCTGACACGTCTGGTACACCGCATGCTTGCCGCCATTGGTCACGACTACCTGGCTCGGGTCGACCGCGTACCCGGAGTCCCGCAACGTCTTAGCCGCGATCGCCTCACGCAGGTCGCTCAGTCCTGCGGCCGGTGTGTAGTGATGCGAAGCGGGGTCATATACCGCTGCCGACGCCGCAGCCACGATCGCCTCCGGTGTCGGGAAGTCCGGCTCGCCAGCCCCGAAACCGATGACGGGCTTTCCTGCTGCGCGCAGCTCTTTCGCTTTCGCCGTGATCGCAAGCGTCGCTGAGGGCTGCACATCGAGGGCCCGTTGTGAAATGGATTCGCGGTTCGTCATTGGCACTACGCTCCCTATGCCTTCTGTCTGAGAGGTCAACGATACCCATGAACGAGAATCCGGCGATCGCTATCCCACCCGAGATGCTGCCACGGGATGGCCGCTTCGGTTCAGGGCCGTCCCTCGTACCCCAACGGTTCGTCGATGATCTTGCTCGAACAGCCGCGTCGTACCTGGGAACGAGCCATCGCAAGCCAGGCGTCAAACAGGTCGTCCGATCGATACGGGCCGGGATCTCGGATCTCTACAGCCTCCCGAACGGATACGAGGTCCTCCTCGGTGTCGGCGGAGCTACCGCCTTCTGGGACGCCGCCGTGTTCGGACTCATCCACGACCGTTCTGCACATTTTGTATGTGGGGAGTTCTCAGCGAAGTTCGCCAGCGTTGCCTCCGGTGCGCCGCATCTGCACGATCCCGTGGTCATCTCGGCCCCCTACGGATCTGCCCCCGAACCGCGTCCTGTCGAAGGTGTGGACGTTGCAGCCTTCATCCACAACGAGACATCAACCGGCGTCGTTGCGCCCTTTGCCCGACTACAGGACGCGCTCGTCGTCGTCGACGGCACGTCGGCAGCCGGAGCGATCCCGTTCGACGTGACACAGATCGATGCGTACTACTTCTCACCGCAGAAGGCCTTCGGCTCCGAGGGTGGGCTCTGGGTCGCTATTGCGAGCCCGAACGCAGTGGAACGGATCGAAACGATCGCCGCATCGTCGCGATGGGTACCGCCGTTCCTCTCGCTGTCGACAGCGCTCGACAACAGCCGCAAGGACCAAACATACAACACACCTGCGCTCGCGACGCTGTATCTCCTCGCACGGCAGATCCAAGCCGCTCTCGATGCCGGCGGCCTGCGAGCCGTTGCAGAACGATCTGCGCAGTCGTCTCGCCATCTGTATGACTGGGCGGAGGCATCTGCGTTCGCCTCACCCTTCGTGGAGGCACCACAGCTACGTTCGCCGACGGTCGTCACCATCGATCTCGACATCTCCGTACCTGCCCAGACGGTGATCCATGTCCTGGCCGCACATGGCATCGTCGACATCGGCGGCTATCGCAAGCTCGGCCGCAACCAGCTTCGCATAGCGACATTTCCGAACATCGCACGTGGCGACGTCGAGGCGCTCACCGCCTGCATCGACCACGTGGCAGGGGCTCTGTGATTCTCGCTCCTGTCATCGTCGGACTCGCGATCGCATCGGCCTTTCTCGCCGAACGATCCCCATCAGCCGCCAGAGTGCTCAAGATGGCCGCGTCGAGCGCCACCCTCGCTCTCGTCTTCGTGTTGGAACCCGAGCCCTCGCGCTATCTCACACTTGTTGTCGTCGCCCTTGCAGCATCCTGGATCGGCGACCTCTCGCTCTCGTTCGATGGCCCTGCACCATTCGTGATCGGGCTGGTAGCGTTCGCAGGAGCCCACCTTGCATACATCGCGGCTTTCGCCGTTCGGTCCCACCTTGACACGGCAACGCTCGTCGTCGTTGCTCCGCTCATGGCTGTGTTCGCTCTCGCGGTGATCCGTTGGCTGCACCCCCATAGCCCACAAGAGCTCAAGGTTCCGATCGTCATCTACGTCATCATCATCTCGGCGATGGTGACAGCAGCGGCCGGTACCCACGTGGCACGACCCGACATCCGCATACCACTGGCAGCAGTCACGTTCGCAGCCTCGGACCTCCTCGTTGCACGCCAGCGGTTCGTAGCACCCTCACGATGGAACCCGATGGTCGGGCTCCCGCTCTACTTCATCGCCCAGGTGCTGTTCGCAACGACACCGTGATGAGCTGCATCATGACCCACGGTGAGTACGATGGCTCCTATGAGCAACCTGATGATCATGCGACACGGCAAGTCGGATTGGGACGCGGAAGCCAACTCCGACCTCGAACGACCTCTCTCGCCCCGTGGTATCGCGTCGGCAGAGCGCATGGGAACGCTCATCGCCGAGCTCGGCATCGTTCCCGATCTCGTGATCTCGTCGACTGCCGTGCGTGCACGGGCGACTGCGGAACTGGCGCGCATCACCGGTGGCTGGCCATCCCGCTTGGTTCTTGAGGACGACCTCTACGGGACTTCACCTCGCGGTGCGCTCGAGGTCGTGGCACGTCACGGAGGTACGTATCAACGGATCATGATCGTCGGTCACCAGCCGACATGGTCGATGCTGATCAAACGGCTCACGGGAGGCATGTGCGCGGTACGTACCGCTACCGTTGCCGACATCGAGATGCACACACCGAGCTGGGACGTTGTCGATTCAGCCACCGGTACGCTGGTCTCCTTGCTCCAACCTCGCCCGTTCCTCCGTTCCTAGCGATGGCACACCGAACGTGAACCCCAGCTACTGCATATGAGGCCACCATGATCGACCTACGCAGCGATACCGTCACGAAACCGTCCGACGCGATGCGCCGGGCGATCGCCGATGCCCCGGTCGGTGACGACGTGTATCACGACGACCCAAGTGTCAACGCGCTCGAGGACATGGTCGCTGACCTGCTCGGCAAGGAAGCAGCGATGTTCGTGCCGACGGGCACCATGTCGAATCAGATCGCCGTCAGGATGCACACCCAACCTGGCGACTCGATCGTCCTCGAATCCTCAGCCCACATCGGTTCCCATGAGATGGGGGGAGCGGCCCACCACTCCGGCGTCACCCTCCGACGGATCGCGGGCATCCACGGGGTGTTCACACCCCAAGACGTACGTGCAACCGTCCCCCTCCCCCACCCGTCGCTCCCCTCGTACCTCTATGACCCCCACACCCTCCTGTGTCTTGAGAACACCCACAACGAAGCAGGCGGGACGATCTGGGGCCTTGATGAGATCGAGGCGGTCGTTGCGACGGCCG
>CAYLIR010000088.1:0-7072 GCA_964383515.1 uncultured Acidimicrobiaceae bacterium | reverse complement strand
TCATCGATATCGAGATGATCCATCAACGCGATGAGATCCTTCGCAGAATCCCAATAGGTGAACGGCCCATCGACGGGTGTGTCCCCGAAGCCTCGCTCGTCCCACGATACGCAGCGGTACGTGCCTGCAAGGGCTGCTACCTGGTCGCGGAACATGGTGCGGTCCATCAGGAAGCCGTGGCTGAAGATGACGGCTGGCCCGTCGCCACCGGTGTCGTCGTATGCGATCTGTTGTCCGTTGACTTCCGCTACCGGCATCGTGTCTCCCTGGCTGGTTTCCGTGCGCCCGATGCTACCAGGACGCGGTCACGGCCTCGCGCGCCTCTCACGCCACGTGGCTGACACGAAAGGTGCACTGAGCGACGCTCGGTGGTCGGGCTGGGCGGATTTGAACCGCCGACCCCTGGTCCCCCAGACCAGTGCGCTGCCTGACTGCGCCACAGCCCGATATCGGACAAGAGTACCGCCCACCATCCGCGTAGCGTGCACCGGCACCGAGATGCTGGTCACGTGAAAATGGCGATACCGAGTTGGATGAACCGGAAGATGAGGTAGATGGCTCCGGCGACCACGAGGAGCACGAAACTCCACGGCCATCCAGGATCGTCAAGATCGTCTGCCTCGTCTGGCAACTCGGATGCTTCGGATGATCCGTGATGGGGGTCGGCAGGCTCGACAGGATCGTAGTCGGTCATACCGGCGGTACCCCATGGCGACGTTCCGAGAACCGACGGTCTTTGTTCGCTGCGTAGGCGAATCGCTTGATCAATTCGTCGCGCAGGTCGACAGGTTCGATCACTGCATCGATCACACCCTCAGCAGCGAGCCGGTACAGGTCGACATCCTCCTCGTACTCTCGCCGCTTTTCTTCGACGAACGAAGTGCGTTCGGGTTCCTCTAGTGCTTCGATACGGTTGAAGAACACCGCGTTGACGGCAGCCTCAGGCCCCATGACGGCGATCTCAGCCCCCGGGAGAGCGATCGTGGCTTCAGGGCGCAGCCCAGGACCAGAGAAGGCGTAGAGGCCCGCTCCATACGCCTTGCGCACGATCACGGAGATGCGCGGCACCGTCGCTTCGGCCATCGCTGTGAGCATCTTGGCCCCATGCCGGATGATCCCCTGCGCTTCGACCTCGCTGCCGATCATGAATCCCGGCACGTCGGCAAGGAACAGCAACGGGATGTTGAACGCATCGCACAGCCACATGAACCGTGCAGCCTTGTCAGCGGAATCCACAAAGAGCACACCACCGAGGTGCGACGGCTGGGAGGCAACGATGCCTATCGGGTGGCCATCGAGGCGAGCGAATCCGGTGATCAGCTCTTTGGCGAACAGCTCCTTGATCGGGAAGAACGAGCGGTCATCGACGAGGCCGTCGATGAAATGGGCCATGTCGTAGATGGCTTTGGGGTCTTCGGGCAAGACGTGCGCGATGTCTGCGCTCTCGGGCGGCGGCTCGGGATGGTATTCGATGGGTCGCACGCGGTAGTTGTGCGCCATGTAGGAGAAGTACTCTTTGGCCCACTCGATGGCCTCCTCGTCCGAGTGCACGAGGGCATCCCCACAGCCAGACAGCTCGCAGTGGATACGAGCGCCTCCCATCGCCTCGAGCGTCGTTGTCTCGCCGATGACCATCTGCGCCATGCGCGGCGATCCGAGGTACATCGATGCGTTCCCCTCGACCATCACAACCACGTCGCAGAAGGAAGGGATGTACGCGCCTCCGGCAGCGGACGGGCCGAACAGACAGCAGATCTGTGGAACCCTCCCTGACAGGCGGATCTGGTTGTAGAAGATCTTCCCCGCGCCGCGTCGGCCGGGGAACAGCTCCACCTGATCCGTGATGCGGGCGCCAGCGGAATCCACGAGGTAGAACACCGGCAGGAGCTCATCGTATGCAGCCTCGAGAGCGCGGATCATCTTCTCGACGGTGATCTTGCCCCACGAACCCGCTTTGACCGTCGGATCGTTGGCGATGATCATCACCGGCCTTCCGTCGATCCTGGCCCTGCCAGTGATGACGCCGTCTGCGGCAAGTCGGTCGTCGTCGTTGCGCGCGAGCAGGCCGTCTTCGACGAAGGAACCAGCATCGGTGAGCAGGTCGATGCGATCCCGCACGAACATCTTGCCCTGGGCCTTGAGCTTGTCGTGGTAGCGGGCAGGCCCGCCTCGTTTCGCCTTGTCCGCGTAGTCGTGTAGCCGGTCGTCCATCAGTGTCTGTTCCTCGTCCTCACCCTGATCGGTGTTCCAGCGAAATCGTATCGATCCCGGAGTTTGTTCTCGATGAACCGGATGTAGTCTGCGCCGAGTTCCCCGCCGCGTACGAACAGTACGAACGTGGGCGGTTCGGTTTCGGCCTGGACAGCGTAGAGGATCTTCGGTCTCCGCCCCTTGCGCACGGGAGGCGGATGCGCTTCCTGGAGCTCTCGCACGAGCTTGTTGACCTCGTGGGCTGGTACGTGCTTGCGCCGGTTCTCGAGCACGGTCCGGATGTACTTCGGGAGCCGATGCGTGCGTGCGCCTGTGAGCGCGGACATCCGCAGCACCGGAGCCCAGTTGACGAAGTCGAGGCGGTCAGCAACGGAGTCTTCTGTGGCGAGCCTCTGGTCATCGGTGAGCTCGTCCCATTTGTTGAGGATCAGCACCAGGCCTGCACCGGAGCGTGCGATCTCTTCAGCGAGCCTCTGTTCTTGATGGGTTGCCCCCCGTTGGCCGTCGATGACGAAGAGCACGACATCGGCTTGCTTGACGGTGTCATGAGCCCGCAGCACCGAGTAGTAGTCGACATCGTCGGTGATCTTCGTGCGACGTTTGATGCCTGCGGTGTCGATGACCTCGAAGAACTCCCCGTCGATGTTGACGATCTCGTTGATGGGGTCACGTGTCGTTCCGGGAACGTCTGAAACGAGCACGCGTTCTTCCCTCGCGAGCCGATTGAGAAGCGTCGACTTTCCGACGTTTGGCCTTCCGATGATCGCAAGGCTCGCTATGACCTCCGGGTCGTCCTCGCCTTCGACGACATCGGGGAGCGCCGCAACGAGCTGGTCGAGGAAGTCTCCCGTGTTTCTGCCGTGGAGCGCTGAGATCGGTATGGGAGCGCCGAGGCCGAGGCCCCATAGATGGGTGAGCGAAGACTCCGCAGACGGAGAATCGGCCTTGTTTGCGAGGAGGAGATATGGGACACCGCTCTTCTGGAGGATGCGTGCCACACCCACATCATCGTCGGTGATCTCGGACGTAGCGTCCGCGACGAACACGACCAGATCGGCACCGTTGACGGCGAGCTCGGCCTGCTCTCTGATGTCCGCGGTCAGCTGCTCATCGGGGCGCGCTTCCCACCCGCCTGTGTCGACCACATGGAATCTTGCTCCGGCCCACTCGGCGTCGAACTGCCGTCGATCACGCGTGACGCCGGCTTCCTCATTGGTCACGGCGGCTTTGCGCCGCACGATCCTGTTCACGAGGGTCGACTTGCCGACGTTCGGCCTGCCAAGGATCACGACGATCGGGAGCCTGCTCATCGGATCGCTCCGAGGAGCCCCGATGCCGTTGCAGGTGCGACCACGACGGGTGCGCTCGCGGCCGCCGCTATGACAGAGAGCGGCATGTCGTCGATGAACACGTCTCCGGAGACCGCAACGTCTGGGATCACGTAGGTACCTACCGCTCCGTTGTCCGCCTTGAGCCTGTTGACGATGTCCTCGCCGACCATGAGCCCTGCAACAGCGGTGTTCCCACCGAAGAAGGTGTTCGGAATGTCCATGATCCTGATCGTACGGTCAGCGAGGCGCTCAAGGCGTTCTTTGACGGGTTCCATGACCGCTTTGCCGTACTGTCCGGTGACGATAACGACCGGGCCAGCACCGCTGGCGGGGTTGGGCTCGGTGTGACGAACGGCGCGATACCCCGCTGCGGGGGCTGCGGGGAGGGAGCGCCACTCCCCCGTCGCTATCGGGTGTGTGGACGGTGCACCCTTCTCGAGCATCGCGATCTCGTCGTAGAAAGCTCTGACCATGCCGATGCCGTTCTCGTGTTGCGCGTACGCTTCGTAGCACTCGGCCTGGGGAACCTCGATGCCCGCATGGACGTAGAGCTCGTCGGATGCCTGGAACACGCGCCTGCCCAGAGCGTCGAGTGCCCTGCTCTGCCAGAAGTGGATGATCTCGAGGTCGTCTGCTGCCTCGTGGGGCGTGTGCACTCGGAGATTCGGCTCGGTGTTGTACTTCGACAGGCCGAGGGGGACGATCCCGAGCGTCGCGAGTTTCGGGAAGCGCGTGATCGTCTCGGCAAGCGTTCGCTCGAGGACCGCTCCGTTGTTGATGCCCGGGCAGAGCACGACCTGGCCGTGCACGGGGATGTCGTGGTCGAGGAGCGCTTCGAGCCACCGCAGCGACGTCGCCCCTCTGCGGTTGCGCAGCATCTCGGCACGCACGGTGGGATCCGTTGCATGGATGGATACGTAGAGTGGCCCGAGCTTCTCTTCAACAACGCGCGACAGGTCGAGTTCGGTGAACCGGGTCAAGGTGGTGTAGTTGCCGTACAGGAACGAGAGGCGGTAGTCGTCGTCTTTGAGGTACAGCGACGTGCGAAGACCGGGAGGGAGCTGATAGATGAAGCAGAACTCGCAGTGGTTGTCGCACGTCTGCACGCGGTCGAATATCGATGATCCGAGCCGGAGGCCGAGCGGTGTCCCCTCTCCTTTGGCAACGACGGTTTCGAACGCTTCGCCATCGCGGCGCATCGAGAGGATCGGGTCGACGTCGTCGACGAGTTGCTGATACTCGATCACGTCGTTGGGAATCACACCGTTGACAGCGATGAGCTTGTCCCCCGCGGCGATACCCGCACGATGTGCGGGTGTGCCGACAAGTACGTCCAGAACGGTGGGAAAGGCCATTGTGGGAGAGCTTACCGCCTGCGGCATGCAGGCTCCATCTGCTCGCAGCAGGCGGCGGTAAGCTGGACGCATGGTTGAACGAGTTCTGCTTGCTGAGCCGCGAGGGTTCTGCGCCGGAGTGGAGATGGCGATCAAGGCACTCACCTGGATGGTGCAGGTCTTCGAACCTCCTGTCTACTGCTATCACGAGATCGTGCACAATGCGGTGGTCGTAGAAGCGTTCGAGAGGGCTGGCGTCGTGTTCGTCGATGACATCACGGACGTACCCGTGGGGCGCCCGGTGATGCTGTCCGCGCACGGCTCGGCACCGGAGGTCGTCGCGGAAGCGGCGAGACGCTCTGCCGTCATGGTCGATGCCGTATGCCCACTGGTCACGAAGGTTCACCACGAAGTGAAACGTATGGCGAACAAGGGCTACGACATCATCTACATCGGGCATCGTGGCCACGACGAAGCCGCGGGGGCCATTGCTGAAGCGCCACACGCCGCGAGGCTCGTCGACCCGCGAGAGGGGTTGGAAGGCTTCGTGCCTACCGACCCACAGAAGGTGGCACTGCTTGCGCAAACAACGTTGGGCCTCTACGAATGGGAGGGCGTCCTTGACGAGGCGCGTACGCACTATCCCGAGTTGTGGACGGCCAGGCGGGGCGACCTCTGCTATGCGACGACGAACAGGCAGATCGCCATCGAGCGACTCGCTACGACATCGGACCTTGTGCTCGTCGTCGGATCTGACAACTCGTCGAACACGCAGGCGCTGGTGCGTGTCGCACGCAAAGCCGGAGTCGAGGCACACCGGGTCGACGGTCCCGACGACGTTCTGGCATCATGGCTGGACGGTGCGAAGACGGTCGGTGTCACCGCTGGCGCATCCGCACCCGACCAGCAGGTACAGAGCGTGATCGACGCGGTTGCTCCAACAGGCGGCATCCACCTCATGCGTGTGACCGCCGAAGATGAGTACTTTCCGCTTCCGCCGCAGCTTCGACGTCTCATGCAGGCGATCCAGGCGCTTGTCGAGGGGGGCTTTGCGTCGTCATCTCCAGCGCAGAAGGGACCGATCGAACACGACAGGGACTTCTCGGCAACCGGCGCGTTGTCGGTGCTCGGTGTAGAGGCCAGCAGGGCCGCGGGTATCGCACCTGACTGAGTGGCCACTGCTCAGGACGTGACCGCCGCAAGGATCGCCTGGATCACCTCATCGATACCGATATCGCTGGTATCGACGACGATGGCATCTTCTGCTGGCTTGAGCGGGGACACCGTACGCGTCGAATCGGCATGGTCCCGCGCCTCGAGTGCCGCGGTGATCTCTTCGAGGGTTGCGCCGTCTGCTTCCTGGTCCCCGGCGCGCCGCGCAGCACGCACATCGGCACGAGCGGTGAGGAATATCTTGTGGGGCGCATCGGGGAACACGACGGTTCCGATGTCTCTGCCCTCGACCACGGCACGTCCTCCATGGCGATCGACCCAGGCTCGCTGGATGGCGACGATCGCTGCGCGGACATCCGGATATGCCGATACAGTGCTCACCGCGGAGGTCACCGGGCTCGTTCGGACCGCAGCAGCAACTGGCTTGCCGTCGAGCATGACGCCCACGGCACCGTAGTCGATGGTGTGCGACATGACCTCGTCGAGCACCGCAGATTCGTCGGTGATGTCGACGTCTGCCGCGATCACCGCGAGCGTGGCGGCGCGATAGGTTGACCCGGTGTCGAGATAGGCAAGGCCGAGAACGCTCGCTACCGCTCGCGACACGGTGCTCTTTCCGACGCCGCTCGGACCGTCGATGGCTATGACCATAGGGACTCCAGTGTCGAGTAGAAGCCTGGCCACGAAACGGATGCAACTTCAGCGTCCATGATGATGACCGTATCGAGGGCCTTCACTGCGGCGACGGCGCCTGCCATGGCGATCCGGTGGTCACCTGCTGGGTCGATGGTGCCGCCGTGAAGGAAGCCCGTGCCGACGACGTCGAAACCGTCGTCTGTGGGCTCGATACCGCCGTGGAGCGCACGCAGCATCGCGACAACGGCATCGATCCTGTCCGATTCTTTCGTTCGGAGTTCCGCTGCATCGCGCACGGATGTGATGCCTTCTGCGTATGCGGCGCCGACCGCAACAAGTGGAAGCTCATTGAGGGCCGCAGCGCCGAGGTCACCGCTCCCGGCTATG
>CAYLIR010000087.1:0-7086 GCA_964383515.1 uncultured Acidimicrobiaceae bacterium | reverse complement strand
TCGACTTCGCTATCACCGAGGACTGTTTCGAGGACGGATGGTGCGAGAGCATGGCCCCCTATCGACACGAGGGCAAGGCCATCCTCGATGCGGAGTACACCGACCGTATGGATGCGCTTGCACCCACGCTCTGCGCCGAGGCAGCCGACCTCGGCATCTCCGTGCTGCTCGCCGACCGGGACCTCACCACGAACCTGGAGCGGTGCCCCTGACACCACCGCCGATACGCCTGTAGGCGCGCACCGTCGGTCCCCGTCGCGCTGTGAGAAGGCCAACATGCACGAGACGACCAGGCAGTTCACGGTAAGATGTGCAGCGTCCCTTGGCGACACGCGAGTCGTCGGGTGAGGGATCGCCTCCACAGGCGACACAGACAGAACCACCAGCAGATGCTTGGTGCCGTAACGGGAGTTAGAGCTATGGGAAACGCTATCGGGACAATCGTAGGGGCCGTTCTGGCCGGAATCATCATCGGACCGCTCGCACGGCTTGTGCTGCCAGGAAAGCAGAACCTGTCGATCGTCATGACGATCGTCGTCGGCATGGTCGGTGCCCTCGTTGGCGGGTTCATCGCCCAGTGGCTCGGCGTGGCCGACACGAACGGGATCGATTGGATCAAGCTCATCATCCAGGTAGCCGTCGCAGCCGTCGCCATCGTCGTGTATGCGAACAAAGCTCGCTGAGACCGATGCCTCGCTGACCCCGTCGGCGAAGCCATCCTTGATAAGCTCAGCAACCATAGGGGCGACATGAGAACGTCGCGGCACACGCACGTCGTGTCAGCAGGTCGATCCTGGTGACGCCCTGGATGCCCCCCATAGAGGAGAGAGACATATGACCGACATAGCTCAGGACCTTCTGTCCGCGCTTCCCATCGACGATATCGCCAACCAGGTTGGCGTCGATCCCGAGGCCGCGCGTGCAGCCATATCGAAAGCAGCGCCAGCCTTGCTCAGTGGAATGAACGCCAACGCGCTCTCCTCCCCTGAAGGAGCGGAGTCGCTGCTCAAGACGATCGCGGAGCGTCACGACGGCTCCATCCTCGACGCAGACGACCTGCTCGGGAGCATCGATCCTGCCGAGGGTGAGAAGATCGTGAACCACGTCTTCGGACCGAACACGGATGCGGTGACTCAGCGACTCGGTTCCACCGAGGGCGAGCAGTCGATCCTCAGCAAGATCCTTCCCATGATCGCACCGTTCGTGATGGCGTGGATCTCCAAGAAGCTCGGCGCTGCCGTCGGCGGCGGCGACGGCGAGGGTGGCCTCGGTGGCGCGCTCGGCGGAGGCACGTCCTCCGGCGGTGGCGGACTCGGCGACATCCTCGGCGGACTCCTCGGCGGAGGCACGTCCTCCGGCGGTGGCGGACTCGGCGATGTCCTCGGCGGACTCCTCGGCGGAGGCGGAAACAGCGGAGACTCGGGTCAGCCAGATCTCGGTGGCCTCACCGACATCCTCAGCAACCTGGCTGGCGGCGCAAGCGGCGGCGGCGGACTGCCCGACCTGTCCGACCTCCTCGGAGGTGCCTAGCACACCAAGCAGGAGGCCAGCAACGACCCCCTGCCAACAGACATCGGAGGCATCACGCCCCCACTGAGGAGCTCATCGAAGATGCGCACCCATCGTCGACCCTCGCCGCGTGCATGTGGCGGGGGTCGACTCGTTCTGCGTCGACTCGTTCTGCGTCGGCTCGGGTCAGCGCACAACGAACAGGGCGCCAGCGTGAGCAACCGACACCGTGGTCGTTGCGGGACCAGCATCTGGCCCCATCGACAACAACAACCCGATGGCAATGCCCGCAACGATGGCCGCAGCCAAGCCGATCGCGATCCCGACAAGCACCTGTCTCTTCACGATCCACTGCACCTCACCAACGCGTCGAACACAGCCAATCTACCCGCATCGCAACGGCATCAATCTCTCCGGCTCGGTGGATGGTCCATACCCATGTAGATGCCACCCTGTTCCAGCTCGTCGAGCATCTGGTCGATGCGTTTCCTGCGGGTGTCGGGGCGAACCGCTCTTCCGATCCATGCGAGATAGTCGTTGCGCTGATAGAACGGCCTGGCCTCGTAGCGCAGTATGAGGCCCTTGGCTCTGAGTTCTTCCCTCACATCGTCGGGCATCTGCTGAACGCGGCGGCCTGCCATGCACCGATGCTACCCGACCGGAACGGGACACGCGAGCTCGGATATTTGCACTATGTTCGTAGTGTTATATAAAATAGAAGGCATACCTAAAGAAACTACGAGGAGTTTCCATGGCAGCCTTTCTCATCATGCTCCGCGAAGGCGTCGAAGCAGCCCTCGTCGTTGCCATACTCCTCGCCTATCTCGATCGTACCAACCGCAGTGAAGCGGTTCGTTGGGTGTGGATGGGCGCCTTCATAGCAGTGCTCGCCTCGCTCGGGGTGGGTGTCGTCATCTGGTCAACTGTTGGAAGCCTCGAGGGGACAGCAGAGCAGTTGACCGAAGGCATCGTCGCTCTCGTCGCTGCGAGCCTCCTTACGTGGATGGTCTTCTGGATGGGCCGTGAAGCGCGCACCATCAAAGACGCCCTCGAGTCGCGTGCGGACTCGGCTCTCGTGACCGGTGGCCTCATGTCACTCGGTGCACTGGCGTTCGTCGCTGTCTTGCGCGAAGGCCTCGAGTCGACGCTCTTCCTGATCTCGACAACCGTCGGGGAAAACGCATCAGGCCGCCAGTTGCTCGGCGGACTCATCGGCATCGCAGCAGCGATCACCATCGGGTATCTGTTCTACCGAGGTAGCCATCGCATCGATCTGCGCAGGTTCTTCAGAGTGACGGGTGTGCTCATCGTCCTGTTCGCTGCTGGTCTCATATCCAAGGCCGTCCACGAGTTCCAGGAAGTGGGGATGATCCCAACACTCGTCGATCCGGTATGGACGGTGCACTTCCTCGACCCAGCATCGAGCACGATCGGCCTCTTGCTCAAGAGCCTGTTCGGGTGGCGCACATCGCCTTCCCTCCTCACCGTCGGCAGCTACTTCGCGTACCTCGTTCCCGTCGGCTGGCGGTTCTTGACGATGACCACCGCTCTAGAGCCAGAGACCGCAACAGCCGAGCCTGCAGCGCATAGAGGCACATCATGACATCGACCAACCCGCACACGCACCACTCCGCCTGGTGCCGATAGAGAACCCCATCAGGAATACACACGCATGGTTCGCCAACGAGAAACCACCACAGAGTCCGAGGAGATGTACCTGATCACGATCGCCATCGCGGTCGAAGACGGGCACGCCGAGCCAGTCCCCATCTCGTATCTGGCCGAGCAGCTCGGCGTGTCGAGCGTATCCGCCAACCAGATGGTCAGGAAGCTCGAATCCCGTGGATTCGTCTCCTACGAACCGTATCGTGGCGTGTCGCTGACAGGCGACGGCCGTGCGGTTGCGTCGTCGATCCTGCGCAAACGCAGGTTGTGGGGGGTGTTCCTTTCCGACCGGCTCGGCCTCAGCGCACACCGCGCGGATATGATCGCATGCGACCTCGAGCACGTCACACCCGACGACGTCGCTGAACTGCTGACGTCGTTCCTTGGTGATCCCATGGCCGGCCCACGCGGCCGAACCATCCCATCGTCCGATCAGACTGCGCCGACGTCCGCAGGGATGCCGCTCACAGCCCTTCCTGCGGGTGCACGCTGCCGTGTCGTGACAGTCGATCTTCCCGAACAGCTTGCTTCCTTCGTCACACGCCAAGGCATCGCACACAGTGTCGACATCGAGGTGCTCGGCGTTGGCACCCACGGCGACTGCCTGATCTCTGTCGACGGCGCTGCCGTGCATCTCGTGTCCGATATCGCCACGGGCATCCTCGTGGAAGCGCCATGAGCAGCGCCGTCATCCCCCTTGGCCATCTCTCGCTCGGTGCGCGCGGCATGGTCGTCGGCTACGCCGAGGGTGCCGCTGTGCGCCGTTTCGCTGAGATGGGCCTCGTGCCAGGCGCCACTGTGACGGCGCTGCGCGCTGCTCCCTTGGGTGATCCGATCGAGTACGCGGTGATGGAGTCCCGAGTCGCGATCAGGCGTGATGACGCGAACCTGGTGACCGTGGAAGTGTGTCCCTGATGGCTGGCTGTGACCACTGCGCCGGTACGACGCCAGCGAAACCCACCGACGGAGACATCACGGTTGCACTGGCTGGCAACCCCAACACAGGCAAGTCGTCCATCTTCAACCTCCTCACCGGGGCGAACCAGCATGTTGGGAACTGGCCAGGCAAGACGGTATCACGCTCACACGGCAGCTTCGAGCACGCTGGGCGCACCGTTGAGATCGTGGATCTGCCTGGCACCTACAGCCTCAATGCCTCCTCCCCCGAGGAGATGATCGCTCGCGACTACCTCCTCGGGAACGAACCCGATGTCGTCGTTGTCGTTGCCGATGCGGCGAATCTCGAACGGAATCTGTACCTCGCTGTCCAGGTGCTCGAGATCGGTGTCCCCACCATCCTCGTATTGAACATGACCGATGTCGCCGCCTCGCGAGGTATCGACGTCGACAGAGACAGCCTCTCCACCTTGCTCGGTGTGCCGGTCGTACCCATGGTCGCGCGATCGGGAGAGGGGCTCGAAGAGCTGCTCGACACTGTGGTGTCCATGGCGGATCAGGGAGTGCCGCGGTGAGCACGTTCACGATCGACTATGGGCCGCTGGTCGAAGAGGCGATAGCGCGGCTCTCTGATGCGATCGTCGCTACCCCCAGCATCGCGGAACGCTACGGCGTTCGCTGGCTCGCCGTCGCGCTGATCGATGAAGACCCCGGCATCACCGACCAGATAGCACAACTCGAAGGTGGCGACGCTCTCGTGGAGCTACGCGATGCGCTCGTCTCCGAGCTCCGTTCAACAATGGGGACGTCGGCGGACACCGCAATCGCCGGGGCGCGGTTCCAGGCAGTCAACGAGATCGTGCGAGCCGTGACACACACCCGGAACCAGCCCTTGAGAACCCACACCGACCGCATCGATGCCATCGTGACGAACCGGTTCCTCGGCATTCCGATCTTCCTTGTGGCCATGTGGGTCGTGTTCAAGGTCACAACCGATGTCGCTGGAGCGTTCCTCGATTGGATCGATGGCTCCATGTCCGGACCTGTCCAGCACTTGGTACGTAGCCTCATCGGTGCGATCGGCTTCGGCGGGACGTGGGTGGAAGGCCTCATCGTCGACGGCGTGGTCACCGGCGTCGGTGCCGTGCTCGTGTTCATCCCCGTTCTGGTCTCGCTCTACCTGGCACTGGCTCTGCTCGAAGACAGCGGCTACATGGCGCGCGCTGCGTTCGTCATGGACAGGATCATGCGCGGTGTGGGCCTCCAGGGGAAATCGTTCCTTCCGATGCTCGTCGGATTCGGGTGCACCGTGCCTGCGGTCTATGCAACAAGGACCCTGGACAACGAACGCGACCGGATCCTCACCGCACTCCTTGTCCCGTTCATGAGTTGCGGAGCGCGCCTCCCCGTGTACGTCGTGATGGCGTCTGTCTTCTTTCCGAGCTATGCGGGCCTTGCTGTGTTTGGGATGTACGTACTCGGGATCGTGGTCGCGATCGTCATCGGCTTCCTGCTGAAGCGATCCGTCCTCCCCATCACCGATCCCCTCCCCGCCATCATGGAGATGCCGCCGTACCGCCTCCCGACGCTACGCACGATATGGTTCCAAACATGGGCACGCACCAATGCCTTCGTGAAGGAGGCGGGCTCCATCATCTTCATCACGACGATCGTCGTATGGTTCCTCATGGCCATCCCCGTTGGCGGAACCGGGTCATTCGGTGACACCGACGTCAACGACTCGGCGTTCGCCACAGTCGCAGGCGTCGCGGCCCCTGTGCTGCAACCGGCTGGTTTCGGAACATGGGAAGCAGCAGGTTCGCTCATGTCTGGCCTTGTTGCGAAGGAAGTCGTTGTCTCCACGATGGCGCAGGTATATGGGACCCAGGGATCCGACGATGGTGGCGACCCGAGCATCGCCGCATCGCTCGGGAGCATCTTCACAGGTTTGGGCACAGCGACGCTCCGGGCGTTCGAGTCGATCCCGGCGATGGTCGGCATCGATCTCGTCACCGATGCCGAGGAGGGACCGCCCGGAGATCTCGCTGTTGCCATCCGGTCGGGGTTCGAACAGAGCAGCGGCGGCCATGGAGCGCTCGCTGCGCTGGCGTTCATGGTGTTCATCCTGATCTACACACCCTGTATGGCTGCCGTCGGTGCGATCCGACATGAGATCGGCACACGCTGGATGTGGTTCAGCATCATCGGCCAGACCTCACTGGCATGGACGATGGCGGTCGCTGTGTTCCAGGTCGGCAAGTTGGCCGGCATCGGATGACGATCCTCGACACGCTCGTCGATGAGCTCCGCGCAGCCCGTGGGCCGATCCGTTCCACTGAGCTCGCCCGGCGCATCGGCGTATCAGAGCCCGCGCTCGAGGGGATGATCAACGTCCTCACCGACAAGGGGATCCTGGCAGCATCGACCGACACAACCGCCGGAGAGCAGGTTGCCTGCTCTGGTATCGCCTGTGCAACAACCTGCGTTGGCTTGGATGCTTGCCCGTTCATCGCGGATGTTCCGGCAACACACTCCCTGGTCATCGCGCTTCCGCGCCTCGACCAGAGCACGACGTAGCCAGCCCTCAGGCCGATCGCACCTCAGAGCGTGACGACTTCCACTGCGGTCGTGAGCTCCTGGATCCGTTCGTTCGTGAACGATGCGCCTGTCGCTGTTTCCGCGTTCGCCGATCCGCACGCGACACCAGTAGCGAGAGCCTGGTGGATGCTCGACCCTTCAGAGAGCGCACCCACAAGACCCGCAAGCATGCTGTCGCCGCTGCCGGTGGGGTTGACGACGTGGATCGTGGGTGCTCGTGCCAGCCAGGTTCCCGAGCCTGTCCCCATGACAGCTCCACGTGCTCCGACGGTCACGATCACCTGGTCGATGCCGCGGTCGCGAATGGCGGCGACCGCGCCCGATGCCCAAGCTATCCGCGCTTCGCTATCCGCAGGAACCCTTGCGAAACCGAGCAGCACGGCTGCCTCCTCGTCGCGGATCTTGCTGTTCACGGCC
>CAYLIR010000086.1:0-7105 GCA_964383515.1 uncultured Acidimicrobiaceae bacterium | reverse complement strand
GTTCCCGTTACGCCAGTTCGACCTCGTTTCGGTCCGTTCATGGCGGCCGGCACCGATCTTGGCCGTCACCTCAGCGTCGATCAGATCTTGGAGGGCGTCCTCCAACAGTCGGCGGAACAGGCCTTTCGTGCCGTCATCACCGAAACGTGCAAGCACATCAGCGAACGTTGCGGCATCATCATGGCAGGTCATCGTGTGGTCTCTCCTTCGAGCTCGTGGTTGAACTCACTGAGAGTCACACGGTGACCCCACTAGGTGAAGAACCCACCCCCAATCTCCACCACGTCACCGGACACATACCGGATTCTCCTGCCTTCCGGCATCGGTTCCTCAAACCGAGGATACGTCATCGTCGGTGAACGATACGGTCCAGATGCGATGATGATCAGCGAGATCGGTTCGAGCGAGTCTGAGACATGGGGAGGTGTCCCGCAGAGCTGAACGCCGGCATCTGGATGCCGCGCCACTCAGGGAGCCTGCAGTGCTGCCACAGGGGATTCGGCGAGCGACTTGCATGTCTCGAACCGCCGTGGGCAGATACCGAGAATCTGACGTGGAGCTGGGATAGGGTGCCGTTCAAGACCGAGGCCGAACATGCATACACCTAGCTCGTCTTCGTCGACATCAGCGACTCTGCCACGGTGACCGAGCGAGCGAAGGTCCCCTCTGCTGCTCCCTCGACATCAAATGTATAGACATATGCTGCGCGTGTGCGGTAGCCTGGATGCCATGACACTGCAACTCGGAGTGAACGATGTGACCTACGTGCAGCTTGCACAGATGATCGACCATTCTCTTCTGCGTCCCGAGCTCACGACCGACGAGGTTCTTGAAGGGTGCGCCACCGCTGCGAGCTATCAGGTCGCATCTGCGACCCTTCGTCCGTGCGACATCGTTCTCGGCGTCGAAGCGCTCAAGGGTTCCGGTGTACCGGTGAGCACGGTTGTTGGGTTTCCGCACGGCTCGAACACGACAGAGACCAAGGTACATGAGGCCAACCAGTGCATCGCCGACGGAGCAGTCGAACTCGACATGGTTCTCAACATCGGAAGGCTTCGCTCCGGTGACCTGCGATATGTCACGGATGACATCGCTGCAGTCGTCGACGCCGCTGGCTCTGACGCGATCGTCAAGGTGATCCTTGAGAATGCGTATCTCGATGACGGCCAGAAGATCAGCGCCTGTGAAGCGGCGGAGCGTGCCGGGGCTGCGTTTGTCAAGACGTCGACGGGCTTTGCACCGACGGGAGCGACGATGGAAGATCTCCGACTCATGATCGAATCGGTGTCCGAAGACGTCCTGGTGAAGGCAGCGGGTGGCATCCGAACGCTCGACGGCCTTCTCGAGGTCATGTCGATCGGAGTGCGCCGCATAGGCGCAACGCGCACGGCGTCGATACTCGATGACTACAAGGCAAGGATCCGTACCTAGTCCATTCCAGCGAGCGCCGCGCCGATCGAACGTGCCATCGGACCGAGAGGTTGGAGAAGGGCTCCACGTGGCCAGTCTCCTGTGTGAACGGCCCTGGTATGCCGAGACCGACGCTTGCGATGCCGTTGGTAGTTGCCTCTGCTGGTCGGCCAGCGTCGATGAGGCGTTGGCCTCACTCTGGATCTTCCATATCAGGCGGGAAGAGGACAGCGGAGAAGCTGTAGCGATCAGCGGCGTAGAGCGTTACGGTGTGTTCGAGCGGACGACGGTTCTGGTCAAAGATGGTGCGCTCCTCGACGAGGATGACCGCGACCGGAGGCAGCTCCAGTTGTTCCTGCTCCCACTCGGTGGAGAGGCGGGCGCTTACCTCCGCGTGTGCTCTGCTCGGCACGAATCCCGCCTCGAGGAAGGCGCTGTGGAGAGAGCCGTCGTCGAGCATGAGGTTGATCGCTTCCGCAACGGCACTGGGTAGAGCGACGCGTTCGATTGCCATGGGGATCCCGTCGGCCTCCCGGAGCCGCTCGATGACATGTACCGGATCGCCACTGCGAATCCCGAGTGCGAGGGCTTCGGCGTCACTTGCCGGTGCCAGGCCAGACCCTATGGACCGAGAGGAAGCGCTGAGGCCTCTCATCCGCATGCTCTCGGTGAACGACAATGGGGAACCGAGTGCTCGCTGTACCCGGCGTGGGGCGACAAATGTGCCCTTGCCGCGTCTCCGCTCGACAAGGCGTTCGTTCACCAGCAGTTGCACCGCCTGTCGCGCGGTCATGCGAGAGACGTTGAACTTCGCGCACAGATCTGCATCCGAGGGGAGCGGGTCTCCAGGCTTCGCCTCGGAAACGAGTTCTCGCACGTGGGCTGCAATGTCGAGATAGCGAGCCTGCTTCGCCTCCATGGGTGTCCCCTTGAGTTGTGATTATCACCCCGATAGGATGTCTATACATCTAGATATTACATCGAATAGCGAGGATGGCCGGTGCACCACGATAGCGCAGAAACAGCCCGCCTGCGGGTCAAGGCGTGGGTCGATGAGGCTCGCCGGATCACCGACGCGATCGAGGCAGATCAGATGAACTCGATCATGGAGGCGGCGGTTCTTTGCGCCGATGCGATCGCTGTCGGCGGCTTCGTCCATATGTTCGGAACGGGCCACTCGCGCATACCCCTTGAGGAGATGTTCCCGAGATATGGCTCATTCCCTGGGTTTCACCCGATCGCGGAACTATCGATGACCTTCCACACCCAGGTCGTCGGTGCGAATGGGCAACGCCAGGCGATGCTCATCGAGCGCACCGAGGGTCTTGGTGATGTGATCCTATCGAATTTCAGTTTCCGTCCAAGCGACGTGATGATCGTGTTCTCGACGAGTGGGGTAACTGCGGTGCCGATCGAAGTGGCGATGGGCGCCCGCGAGCGGGGACTTGCTGTGGTCGCTGTCACGGGCATTGCTCACTCGATGGCAAGCGAGCCGGGGCATTCGAGCGGAACGCGGCTTCTCGACCATGCAGACGTGGTGATCGATCTGGGGATCCCACCAGGAGACAGTCTGGTGGCCATCGGCGATGTCAGGGTCGGCCCCGGCTCGACGGTGGGCAACGTCACCGTCGCAAACGCGATCAAAGTAGCGGTTGCGTCCTTGCTTTCAGATCGAGGGAGTCTCCCCCCTGTCATCAGCGGATCCCAGATCGTCGGCTCGCAAAGATCGGCTGAGCTGTTCGAGATGGCATACGCCGACCATGCGCGGCGGCTTGCTCGGGCGCTGTCGTCTCCAGATCCAGAAGCCGGCACTCGGTGATATCGGGTACTCCAGCTTCCCAGAGTGCGGCGTGTGGATTCGTGGGCGCACAGGACTTCGGTCATCAGGCACACAACTTACGACTTGACAACGAACAAAGTATGTGGTGTTCTGGAGGAAGCATGACAGGAAGAACCCGAACACCGTGCGCACGAACAGGGTCGCCAGGAACACTCCTTGAACTTGTCCGCAGGGGCACCGGTACGACGCGATCTGACCTCGCAGAACTCACCGGACTTGCGAGATCGACCATCTCGCAGCGTGTTGACGGCCTCATCACCTCGGGATTCCTCATCGAGTCAGGCGAGGCAAGAAGTACCGGTGGTCGCCCACCCAGGACACTGGAGTTCAACGAGTCTCTCGGTGTCGTGTTGGCGGCAGACATCGGAGCGACGCATTCTCGATTCGCAGTCTGCAACATGAACGCGGAACCCCTGGCTGAGATTGCCGTGGACATGCTTGTCGCAGATGGGCCGGAAGCAGTTCTCTCTGCGACCGAGGAGGTGTTCGATTCGCTTCTCGAGGATACGGGGTGGTCCGCACCAGACGTTCGGGCTGTTGGCATCGGTGTGCCGGGTCCCGTTGACTTTGCTGCGGGTCGCGCGGAGCACCCTCCGATAATGTACGGCTGGCACGACTACCCGATTCGTGATCGAATCGCTGCTAGGTACAGGGCAACAGCACTGGTCGACAACGATGTGAACGTCATGGCCTTGGGTGAGTATTGGGATCGTCATCCACGGGTCGACGACATGCTGTTCGTCAAGGTGGGCACAGGAATCGGTTCTGGTCTCATTCTGGGAGGACGTCTGCACAGAGGAGCTAGAGGTACGGCAGGCGACATCGGTCATATCCGTGTGAACGATGGATCTGTCGTATGCAGCTGTGGGCACCGCGGTTGTCTGGAAGGTTCGGCAGGCGGCGCGGCTCTGGCTCGACAGCTCTCTGAGAAGGGGATCGACGCTGCGAGTGCACGAGATGTCACCGCATTGGCAATTTCGGGGAACCAGGAGGCGATCGCAGCGGTCCGAGAGGCGGGCCGTTTGCTCGGGGTTGCATTGTCGAGCGTTGTGAACATGCTCAATCCTGCCGTCATCGTGGTCGGTGGGGACCTCGCCCGCACCGGTCAACTCCTCCTTGGGGGTGTGCGCGAGATCGTGTATCAACGCTCCACAGCACTCAGCACTTCAGAACTACAGATCCAGCTATCGAGGCTTGGTGACAGAGCCGGGATTATCGGTGCGGCAGCTCTTGTCCTCGGTCACATCCTGCAGCCTGAAGTCGTCGACTCGGTAGTGAGCGCACAGCTCGGTGCGACACCATGAGAAACCAGCCAGTGCAGTCCAAGTCTGGGACCCGAGGTGTACGGGATGCCTCGGATTCGAAAGAGAGAGAGGCCGGCGACGCCGGCCGAGAACATCCAAGAAGGAGACGATCGATGAAACAGTGGAAGACGGGTTCTCGCTTGATGCTGGTGCTCCTTGTCCTTGCTCTTGTTGCCGCTGCATGCAGCAGTGATGACAGCTCCGACACGACAGCGGCGACGGGCGACGAGACCTTCACAATCGGTGTTTCCAACAACACCGTTGGAAACGGATGGCGAGAGCAGATGATCTGTGCCATCAAGGCAGAGGCAAGGGCTCGTGGCAATGTCGACGAGGTTGTGCTGTTGAACCGTGAGACGGACACAGCTGGGCAGATCAGCGATATCACGAGCCTCATCTCTCAAGGCGTGGATGCCATCATCCTCAACCCCGGCGATGCAGAGGCGTTCAACGCCGTGATCGAAGAAGCCCAATCACAAGGGGTCGTCGTCGTTGTCGTCGACAACGAGGTGACGAGCGATGCTGCGTACCTCGTGGCGAACGATCAAGTCGCATACGGTGAGCTCGGTGCTCGCTGGCTCTTCGAGGAGCTGGGTGGCACTGGCAACGTTGCGTATATGCGTGGGATCGACGGTGTCGGAGCCGACACGCTCCGCGATCAAGGTTTCCAAGCAGCACTCAAGGACTATCCAGATATCAACGTTGTTGCCGAAGTCTTCACGGACTGGTCGCCGACCAAGGGAGCTCAGCAAGCGCTTGAGATCATCACGACTCAGGATGTCGATGGAATCTGGACGTCCGGTATCGACTACCCGGTCGTGGAACAGTTCGACGCTGCCGGCCTGCCGTACGTGCCGATCGTTGGAGCGGACAACAATGCGTTCATCGAGCAGCTGCTCACACTGAGCGATCTGTCCGGCGCGGCCGTGACGAATCCGCCGTCGATTGGCGGAGTGGGCGCATCGGTCGCTATCGACATCCTCGAGGGCAAGGATGTGCCGAAGCGCACTCTCCTGACCCCCAAGGTACTGTCCGAGAAGAGCGATCTCGAGGCGATCTTCGTCGATGGCGAATTCCCGGCCGGATGGAGCTCCTACATGGAGATCGAACCGTATACGCACTACACCGCCGAGGATGTCATCGCCTGCAAGGGCCCCGGCGAGTAGCGAACATGGGCCACGGGTGGGTCCGAGCGGATCCACCCGTGGCAATCCATACGCACCGGCTGCGTCTTTCTGAGCAACAGCCACGTTTCGAGGAACATCGTGTACGAGCAGCAACAAAAGGTCTTGGTCGCCAAGGGCATAGCGAAGAGCTATGGCCCGGTGGTGGCGTTGCAGTCCGTGGACCTCTCTGTCGAGTCTGGAGAGATCCATGCACTACTCGGTGCGAATGGTGCGGGCAAGAGCACCTTCGTCAAGGTTCTTTCGGGTGTGATCCAACAGGATGCAGGGACGGCGAGTATCGATGGCCGGGTACTGGGCCTCACGACACCAAGGGATGCTGGCAGAGCAGGCATCGCAACGGTGTACCAGGATCCCGCGCTGATACCCGATCTCTCACTCGATCAGAATCTGGTCATCTCAGGGCTTCGCCGTGAGGATGTCGAGCCATGGCTCGATCGTCTCGATCTGGCCGGTTTCGACTTCGGTCTTCTCGTCCGCGATGTTCCTCTTGCAACACTGCGCCTGATCGATCTTGCACGGGCTCTAGCCCTCGAACCGAGACTGCTCATGCTCGATGAGATCACAGCTGCTCTCACGCCGGAGCAGGCCAGCCTCGTCTTCGACGTCATGCGCGACTGGAAATCGAGGGGTCGGTCCGTGCTCTTCATCTCGCATCGGCTCGGAGAGGTCCTCTCGATCTGTGACGAGGCGACCATTCTGCGCAACGGGCATGATGTAGCCCATCTCAGCCTTTCAGGGGTGGAGGAGCGGGAGCTTGTGGCCGCGATGCTCGGTGAGGAACTAGCGGGGAGCGCTCCGGCTTCCAGCCCTTCATCTGACAGTCTCGTGTCAGCACCAGCGGACGATGCCGAGGTTGTCCTGGAAGCCAGGGATCTGCACTTTCGCGGCAGGATCAACGGTGTTTCTTTCGAGTTGCGCAGGGGGGAGGTGCTCGGACTCACGGCGCTTGAAGGCCAGGGGCAGGATGAGCTGTTCTCGCTGTTGTCGGGTGATCACCGGCCAACGTCTGGAGAAGTGGTGGTGAAAGGTGAGGTGCTGGTAGCGAGATCGCCATACGACGCCATCCGCAACGGGCTGGTCTTCGTTCCAGCAGATCGCGATGCAGCGCTGCTGCCGCAGCGGTCCGTGCGGGAGAATCTGGCCCTGCCCTTGTACAACAGGGTGTCTCGCTGGTTCACACTGCAACGCGATGAGACGCAACGTGTTGACCGTGCCATCGATCGTCTTGACATCGACATCCGGGCCGCAAGCCAAGTACAGCGACTGTCGGGAGGCAACAGACAGAAGGTGACCATCGGCCGATGGCTCGTCGAGGATTTCGAAGTGCTTCTGTGCTTTGACCCCACACGGGGAATCGATATTCA
>CAYLIR010000085.1:0-7133 GCA_964383515.1 uncultured Acidimicrobiaceae bacterium | reverse complement strand
ATCGGCGACCTGTGCGACGCTTGCGATGCCACTGCTAGCGAGCGCGGATCGGCGAGCGTCGTCGATGCGCGCCAACAGGGTCACATCGTCAACAGCTTCGAGCTGTCGTGAACAGAGTTCAGCCCAGTCGCACGTCTTGCACTCGTTCCTCCACCACGGACCATGGAGCGGTGTCGCTGGATCTCTGCTCCCCGCGGCGATGGCTGTCTCGATGGCGGCGAACGTTGTCTCGTACTCCGCCTGGATCGAGGGGCTGCCCTTGGTGAGGTCGACCCATACGCACGCATACGGCTCCTCGGAGCCGATGACACCACCTGCTGGGGCGTGTGAAGCGAAGCCAGCTTCTGCGAGGAGCCTGTTGTAGTGGGCGACCTGGAGGAGGTCCTTCCTGCGTGCGCTGCGGAACTTCACTGGTTCGCCGCCGGTGGTCGTGATCTCAGCGAGTGTCACAACCGATCCTGTGATGCCGTTCGTGGCAAGGATCTTGTGGTTCTTGATCTCGACGGCGGCGTATCCATCGTCGATGCGGACGAGTAGATCTGGAGCGCCAACCGAGAGGCCGTCGGCAGACTCGAGGCGGCCACCGGCGATGATCGGAGTCCCTGCCTCCATCGCTGCCCTCGTGTCGGCGGATGCATCGGGACCGGCGACGATGTCGGTGATCCCGCCGTGCACCTCGGCCAGCGAAGCGAGCACCTCCGCTTCGTGGGCGACACCGCGTTCGGCGTCGTACATGCGCACCTCGTCGAAGACGGGCTCGAACGGTGTGAACCGCTCGTGGTGGATCCTCGTGAGGCAGACGCCGATGTCTGCCCCACCGATCTTTCGGCCGAACTTCGGCGTTGCGGTGTCTGCAGGTGTCACCCCGTTGATTCTGGCACGCTCGTGTGACACGAGATCCGTGCGGTGGCTCTCCGTGTCAGCAGGTGGGGGCGAAGCTTCTCCACGGGTTCGACAACCCTCTCGGTGCTCGCTCGACATGCATCGAACTGGGGTTCCGCTCCACGGTTTCAGCGAAGGTTCGGCCATCATGTTGCGGCAGCAGTCGGGATTCGAGCGTGGCGCGCCGTGGCGATGGACACGCAGAGACAGCCGTTGAGACCGCCAGCGCGCCGATCGGTGGTTGACAGGCTGTGGGATCTCTGGCATGGTGAAACTACAACAGAACTGAGCCGGCGCAGTCGCAGGGCGAGGGATCGTCAAACACAGCGAGAGCCAGAGGCACTCGGAAACCCAGTCGGGTCATGCGACATGATTCGAGCACCACGGCAGCGAGCCGGTTACGTGAGAGGAACTCCCTGTGGGTTCCTCTCACGCGTGGCAGCCTGTGCCCCGAGGGTGAGCGAACGTTGTGTGGCGCGCCCTACAGGGGTGCAAAGCGTGCCGTGAAGTGGCGAAGCCACGGTGGCTGCGATGTCATGGCGAGACCCTTGATGTGTTCCGCCCTGCTGGCAACGTCGATCACAACCTCGCCCACATAGTCGATATGGCTCTGGGTGTACGTCCGTCTCGGGATAGCCAGACGCACCAGCTCCATCGACGCAGGTATGTCGGGGCCGCCGTTCGGATCTGGCCTACCGAACATGACGGTGCCGATCTCCACACCACGCACGCCGCCTGCACGATAGAGCTCGACAGCGAGCGTCTGGGCTGGGTACTCGTATGCAGGGATGTGCGGGAGCAGAGCAGCAGCATCGAGGTAGACCGCGTGGCCACCGGGAGGCTGGACGATCGGCACACCCGCAGCGGCCACCTTCTCGGCAAGGTACGCGGTCGACCTGATCCGGTACCGCAGGTAGTTCTCATCGAGCACCTCTTCGAGGCCGACCGCGATCGCCTCGAGGTCGTAGCCGGCAAGCCCGCCGTACGTCGTGAACCCTTCGGTGAGGATGAGCAGGTTGCGCGCGTTCATGGCGATCGTAGGGTCGTTCGTGGCAAGGAACCCACCGATGTTCGCCATGCCGTCCTTCTTTGCGGACATGGTTGCACCGTCGACGAGAGAGAACATCTCCTGGGCGATCTCGCGGGGCGTCTTGTCTGCATAGCCGGGCTCTCGAAGCTTGATGAACCACGCGTTCTCTGCGAATCGGCAGGCATCGAGATAGAAGGGAATGCCGTGCTCGTCACACACCTCGCGCACCTCGCGCAGGTTCTGCATCGACACTGGCTGGCCGCCTCCCGAGTTGTTCGTCACGGTGACCATGACGAGCGGGATGCGTTCTGCTCCGACCTCATCGATGGTGGCTCGCAGGGCGTCGATGTCCATGTTCCCTTTGAACGGGAGGATGGTGGCAGGGTCCTTCCCCTCGGCGATCACGAGGTCGCGTGCCTCGGCACCCTGGTACTCGACATTGGCGCGCGTCGTGTCGAAGTGCGTGTTGTTGGGAACGACGTCGCCTTCGCTCACGGCGACGGAGAAGAGGATCTTTTCGGCGGCGCGGCCTTGGTGGGTCGGGATCACCTCGGAAAGCCCGGTGATCCCCTTCACCGTGGACTCGAACTTGAAGAACGATCTGCTGCCGGCATACGACTCGTCGCCGCGCATCATCCCCGCCCATTGGGTCGAAGACATCGCCCCGGTGCCCGAGTCGGTGAGGAGATCGATGATCACCTCATCGGCGTGCAGGCCGAACAGGTTGTAGCCTGCGCGTTCGAGTGCAGCGACGCGTTGGTCGCGGTCAGGAAGGTCGATCGCCTCGACGCTGTGGATGCGGAATGGCTCGATGATGGTCTCGTATTGCATGGTGCCAACAGTAGACCGTCTGTGCTGCTGCCGAAGCCGGCCAGGGAGTGTTCACGTTGCGTGCCCTGCAGTCGTGGGTTGGTGTGTATCCCTGTGTGCCTGCACCCGTGCGGCAAGTTCGGGGAAGCGGTCGTCGATCCCGATCCGGTAGCCGTCCCACCAGCCATCGCGCTCAGGGACGTACCGACGCGGTGCCGGCGACGCTGCAAGTGCCCTGTCCTTCATTGTCGATTCGATCTCGTGTGCGCGAACGACGGCCTGGTCGGCAGGCACCGGCGCGAGCACCTCCATATGGATCGTCTGATAGCGGTGGAGCAACGTCGAGAACGGATAGTCCCACACCGTGGCCGCCCCCGTGAGGACAACGGGCAGGACGGGCATGCCGAGACTGCGTGCGAGGCGGAACGCCCCGCCAGCGAACGACGACTCGATACCGACGATCGTCCCTTGCGGGAACACGACGATGCTCTCACCGCGGGCTACAGCGGTGGTGCCAGCCCGCAGGAGGCTGCGATATGCCCGAGCACCGTTGGCTCGTGAGATGCGCGGTTGGCCTGATGCCGACAGGTACGGGCCGAGGTGATCCCAGTCGAAGAGTTCCTCTGCCGCTGGATACACCATGGCAAGAGGGAGCTGGGACACAGCGATCAGATCGGCAAAGCCTTCGTGGAGGGGAAGCACCACATAGGACGTTGCCGGATCGACATGGTGGAGGCCGGACACGTCGATCGTCAGCTTGAGGGCTCTGGCAGCTGCCTGCGCCCAGCGGCGCTCTTCACGATGGAGATCTGCCCGATCGCCGGAGCGAGCTGCACGCATGAGGGCGGAACGGCGCGGCCCCACCAGGTACGCCCCGTGCGCCATCGACCGAATCCAGTCGATGCGGGTTGCAACTGTGACGCGGTGCCCGGGGAGCTTGTACGTGTGTGAAGGCATGGAGGTCCCAACCCCCCGGCGATCCTTTTCGTTCCCTTCTAGGGCACTACGGCTGGGTGGTTGTGGTTGTCGGTGCAGCGGTGGGCGTGGTCGTGGGTGCTTCCGACGTGGTTGTGGTAGTCGGTGCAGCGGTGGTCGTTGTCGTGGGTGCTACCGACGTGGTTGTGGTGGTCGCCGTGGTTGTGGTGGTCGTCTTCGCCTTCGTCGTCGTAGGCGCCGCGTGGGGCGTGGTTGTCGGCTCGTCTTTGACAGGATCCCGATAGTGCCATGTCCAATGCTGGCGGGTCACCTTCCCGTTCGGCCATTGCATCGTCCGTGTGACCGTGTTCCCCGACGTCGACGACGTGCACTTCCTGCCACCGTTGTTGCCGTAGAGGGACACGGTTATCGATGTCCCTGTATACGTCGCCCGTATGTACACGGGCGCTGAAGAGTCATTGCGGAACTTGACATCCGGCGATGGATAGCCGAGCGTAGCTTCACGCACATAGGGATACCGCGAGAAGTAGATGCTGTGGGGCTGGTGGAACACGTCCTGGTAGCAGCCGAAGAAGATCGCATTCCACAGTGTCGTCGCGAACTGGCTCGTTCCGCCCCCGACGTTGATCGGACTGTCGCAGCACACGACCTTCCCTCCGATGATCGCTCCTGCCCTCTTGTACCCCTTGGCCTCGGTGCGCCTCCCGACGCGAGCGTTCAGTGAGAACGTCTGGCCTGGCATCACCAGAGCACCGTTCGTAGCGTCCGCGATGAGGTGGATGTTCGTGACCCTGTTCTTGCAGCACGGGTGCTTGGTTGTGAACGACGACACCTTCGAGAACGGACCGAGTGCCTGTGCGTCCTTGGTCGTGAAGTCGGCCTCCACACCATCGATGGTAGGGATGATGCCGGAGCGCAATCCTCCCGCGGCTTTGGCAAGGACGAGGTCGACTGCTCGTGCAACGTCGAGCGACTGGCCGGGAACCGATGGGACGACAACGAGGTTGTTCGCTGTTCGGCTGAAGCTGAAGGTCGCGTTCTTCGGTGGTGTGTCGAAGTCGTCCGCGTACGTCCGCGCGATCCGTGAGATCGTGCTCCTGTCGAGATAGACCTCGATTCCAGGCACGGGATCGTCGACGTTCCTGCTCCGCAGCGCCTTCCTCAGGTCGTCTCGTGTGAAGACGATCTCCCCATCTCCATTGCTGTCTTTCAGAACGATGTCCGATTGTGTGAGCCTGTCGGCTGTGGCTATCGCCGCCTCGACATCTGCGCGAGTGATCGATGGCGCCGCTGTCACGACCGGAACCTCCACAGGCGACCGGTGGAGCGAGAGTACGGTGTCTCGAACGAGGGGAAGCGCAGCTTCCACATCGACACGCAGGCCTTCCTTGGGGTACAGCGGAGTCACCGTCCCGTTGGCGATGCGCAGCGCGCCGTTGACCGGGGGGTTGTCGATCGCATCGTTCGATGCTCGCGAGAGCATGCTCGCAAGCGCTGTTTCGTCGAGCGTCGCGTCAACGGGGATGTCCGGCAGATCACCTGTCGTGTCGATGGCAGCCAATTGCTCGGTGATGGATGCGCCGTCTGGTGACGCCGCCAAGGCGGCGATCTCGGCTGCCAAGGAAGGCTCATCGACATCGATAGCGAGCGACGACGGGTCGAGTTCGATCGTTGCGCCGTTCACCTCGATGACAACAGGTTCCGCAGAAAAGGCCGATTCGTACGCGGATGCGATGGAGGCTATCTCAGGCCGTGTGAACTCGTGGGGGTCCGTTGCGGTGTCCGACGATGCGCTGGCTCCTGCTCCGAACCCGCCGTATGCATAGGTTGCGCCGATGAGCATCGCTGGAATGACTGTTGCTGCAATGGCGTACTTGCGCATGCCCGTCCTGGCCTCTGGGAACGCCACGATTCTATGCCGGGAATCCGGGAAGTTGGTGATGGTCTCGTGTGTTCCTGCTCGCGCCCTGGGTGGCGGACGCTGGCTGGTCAGCCAGGCCCCTGTGGGGCGACGCGGCTGTCACTCGGTCTTTTTCTTCTTCTTCTTCTCCTTGTAGTGCCAGGTCCAATGCTCTTTCGTGATGGTCCCGTCTGGATGTGTCATGGTGCGTGTGACGGTGTTCCCTGACGTCGACGAGGTGCATTCCCTCCCTCCGTTGTCGCCGTAGAACGTCACCGTGATCGACGATGGCGTATGCGACGTGCTGATGTACACCGCTGTGTCCGAGTCGTTGCGGAACTTGACGTCGGGTGCGGGGTAGCCGAGGGTTGCTTCACGTACATAGGGATAGCGCGAGAAGTAGAGGCTGTGCGGTTGATGGAACACGTCCTCGTAGCATCCGAAGAACACGGCGTTGTAGAACGTCGTGGCGAATTGGCTGGTGCCACCACCGATGTTGACCGGACTGTCACAGCATGTGACCTCACCGTCGATGATCGCGCCTGCGCGAACGTAGCCCTCTTCGAGGGTTCGCTCCCCTGCGGTTTCGTTGATCGAGAAGACCTCGCCTGGGAGCACCACAGAGCCGTCGATCTCATCCGCGAGCAGTTGGATGTTCGTGACTCGGGGCTGGCCCGCAGGGTGATAGGTCGTGAACGAAGACACCTCCCGCAACGGCATGCCAGCGCGTGCTGCCTGCGTGTCGAACTCTGCATCGGGGCCTTCGGTCATCGGGATCTCGCCCTTGCCGTCGCCTTCGATGGCCTGCATGACCGCATCGGGTATGGCATCGAGATCGACGACGACCGACGGGATCGAAGGGACGACATGGAAGATCTTCGTGTCCTTGTCGAACGTGTACGAGGCAGGCACCGCAGGGACGGTGAGCCCGTCGGACGAGCGCTTGACGATCCGTTCGAGTTCGGCAGGGTCGAGGGATACCTCGATCTTCGGATCCGCGCTGGCAACGATCGTATGGCGCAACGCTGTGCGGAGGCCACCCGTTGTGAACACGATCACCTTGCCGGTATCAGGGTTCGTGAGGAACACCGGCCTGTCGGTGAGGGCTTTCGCTTTCGCAACCGCCTCGTCGAGTTGGCTGGCGTCGATCCGCGGCGAGATAGGTGCAAGGGGGAGGTCGATTGGCTCGCGATCGACCTTGAGCAGCTGCTCGCGCACGAGGGGAATGGCGGCGTCGACATCGACTCGCACACCGTCCTTGGGATAGTCGGGCACCACCTCGCCGTTCACGATCTTGATCGTTCCGTCATATGCGGGTTTTCCGATGGCCTCGGTGTACCCATCGAGGATGTCCGCGAGTTTGGCGTCATCGATCGTCACCGGAACTTCGATCGATGTGTCGGATACCCAGGATCCGGCCCACGACCACAGGTTCGCCCAGAACCCGTCCCTGCGCCTCGCGTTCATGGCTAGCTGCACAACGGCATCTTCATCGATAGCCAGTCCGACGTCCACGGGGTCGATCTCATAGGTGGTGTCGTCGACGGTGACTTCGACCGGGGCTGCAAGCAGATC
>CAYLIR010000084.1:0-7302 GCA_964383515.1 uncultured Acidimicrobiaceae bacterium | reverse complement strand
ATCGCCGCCGTGTGCTACTTCGCGGCACTGTTCGTGTTGGCTCTCGTGAGCCCAGGCAGTCTCGGGTTCGGCGACGTGAAGATGGCGCTGATGATCGGCGCGTTCACCGGCTACGTGAGCCTGGACACGGCCGTCTCAGCAGGGTTCGGAGCGTTCATCGGTGCGGGGATCTATGCAGCCGCACTCATCGTGACACGTCGGGCAAGTCGGAAAGACACGATCCCGTTCGGCCCGTTCATGACCATCGCTGCCCTTGTCAGCGTCGTTGCCGGATTCGCCGGCTCAGGCCTGCGAGTGCCGTAGGCGTTCTGTGGCGCGGCGCGCCCCACCCATGGCCACTCATCGCGCCAAAGTGTCTAGCCTGTCCTACCATGCTGAGATTCATCACATCAGGCGAGTCCCACGGCCCAGGCCTCGTCGCGACCATCGAAGGGTTGCCGTCGGGGCTCACCGTGACCAAAGACGGGATCGCTGCAGAACTCGCACGTCGGCGACTCGGCTTTGGCAGGGGCCCTCGAATGCGACTCGAAAAGGACGAACTCGAGATCCTCGGTGGCGTCCGCTTCGGCACCACGCTTGGCGGACCGGTGGCGGTTCTGATCCGGAACACGGAGTGGCAGCGATGGCAAGAGCAGATGTCTCCTGAGCCAGCTGCTGCTCGTACGCAGGAAACGAAGCCGCGCCCAGGGCATGCAGACCTCGTCGGCATGATGAAGTACGATACGCACGATGCCCGCGACATCCTGGAACGGGCTTCTGCGAGGGAGACCGCGGCCCGCACCGTCGTGGGCTATCTCGCAAAACAGGTGCTCGGCGCTATCGGCATCGACGTGCTTTCGCACGTCACCACCATCGGGGACGTTTCGGTTCGTCACGATATGCCATTGCCCACACCGTCTGACATCCAGCGTATCGACAGCTCTGAGATCCGTGTCTTCGACACCGACTGCGAAGCAGCCATGATCGCGGCGATCGAGCAGGCAAAAGCGGACAGGGACACGCTGGGAGGAAGCGTCCAGGTGCTCGCGTACGGCGTGCCTCCCGGTTTGGGAAGCCATGTGCATTGGGACAGGAAACTCGACGGCCTGCTTGCGGGTGCGCTGATGTCCATCCAGGCGATCAAGGCCGTCGAGATAGGGGAGGGTCTTACCCAGGCCAGGTCCCGAGGTTCGGCGGCACACGACGAGATCGTGTACGACAGCACGTACGCCAGGAAGAGCAACCGCGCAGGTGGGCTGGAAGGCGGTATGACCACAGGCGCCATCGTCTCCGTGACCGCCTATATGAAGCCCATAGCGACGTTGATGCGACCCCTCGACACCGTCGATGTTGTGACACGGGAACCTGCAAAGGCGTTCCGGGAACGCAGCGATGTCTGCGCCGTGCCAGCGGCAGGCGTCGTCGCGGAGCAGATGGTCGCCTATGTCCTTGCGAACGAGGTGTTGCGAAGCTTCGGTGGCGATACCATCGGGGATGTCGTTGAGCGCATGGAAGCCTATCGGTCGCGTCTCGCGTCGTTCTGATGGCACATATCTGGCTCATCGGGATGATGGGGAGCGGTAAGACGACCATCGGCCGCGTCCTCGCCGAACGGCTGTCTCTGCCGTTCGTCGATACCGACGATGTGATCGTCGCTGATACGGGGAGGAGCATCGAGGAGCTCTTCGATGAGGGCGAAGAGGTGTTCCGGGCTGCCGAACGCGACGCGATCGCCCGGGTGGCCGGGTCACGTGCAAGCGTCGTCGCCACGGGGGGAGGCGCCGTGCTCGACGCGGGCAACATCGCTGCTATGCGTGACTCCGGGACGACGGTGCTCCTCACGGCCCACCCTCGCGTCCTAGCCGATCGTACCGCGCGCGCTACAGGCAGACCGCTGTTGGCCGGAGCAGCAGATATCGCGTCGATCGCCCGTGAACGAGCCCGTACGTATGCGGCGGCAGCTGAGATCGTCGTGGACACGACGACCAAGTCGATCGAAGAGGTACTCGATGAGGTGGCGCGATGCGTAGTCATGTGATCTACGGATCCGACACCGAACCGATGTCGACGATCCACGTCGGTCGAGACATGGGCGAACAACTGGCTGCCGCTCTTGGATCCCGGCTACGGCGACACGTCGCGATACTCACACAGCCGACGACCACCCACCTGGCACGAACGGTATCTGTGGGCCTGTCCAGCGCGGGCGTTGAGCCTGTCGTGCACGTTCTCCCCGATGGTGAAGACGCCAAGCGCCTCGGCGTGGTCGAAGACGTGTACCGGATACTGAACGAGCACGGGTTCACCCGTGACGATGCGATCGTCGGCGTGGGCGGTGGAGCATTGACCGATATCGCCGGATTCATCGCCGCGACGTACCTGCGCGGCATCGACGCTGTGTATCTGCCAACCACGCTGCTTGCTGCCGTCGATGCAGCCATCGGTGGCAAGACGGCTGTGAACGTCGACGGCAAGAACCTCGCTGGAGTGTTCAAGCACCCCATTGCGGTGCTGATCGACATGGACGTCATCGATGCACTGCCGCCACGCCAGAAGGTCATCGGGGCAGCCGAGGCCGTCAAGACTGGTTTCATCGCCGATATGACGATCGTCGAAGCGTTCGAACATGAAGGCATCGACACGGACCTCGAAGATATCGTCAACCGTTCCGTTGCCGTCAAGGTCGGCGTCGTGAACGATGATTTCACCGAAACAGGGAAGCGGGCGATCCTCAACTACGGCCATACCATCGGCCATGGACTCGAGTCGGCGACCGGGATCCCCCACGGAGAGGCCGTAGCTATCGGCATGGTCGCCGCCGGATATGCAGCACAACATGCGCTCGGCTTCGGTGGCGCCAAGCGCCAGGAAGCGGTGCTCGGCGGGGTCGGCCTGCCGGTGCGCGCACCCGACGCATGTGCCGCCACGGTGCGGGCCAAGATGGCATTGGACAAGAAGCGAGACAGCGCTGGGCTTCGCATGGTGCTGCTCGAAGCGTTCGAGTCGCCTGTGGTGATACGGCCAGATGACGCTACCGTACAAGCCGCGTTCGCTGGTATCGAACTCATCGAGTGATCCGGCCCGAATCCAAGGACTAGCACCATGATCTCAACCAACGATGCCCGGCCAGGGATGGCGTTGAACCTCCCTGAGGGGCTGTTCACCATCACCGAGTACCAGCACGTCAAGCCCGGAAAGGGCAAAGCGTTCGTGCGGATGAAGCTCAAGAACGCCCATACGGGAGCGGTCATCGATCGCACGTTCCGAGCAGGCGAGAAGGTGCCGAAGGCGAGGATCGACCGCAGGGACTTCACATTCCTGTACAAGGATGACCTCGGTTTCAACTTCATGGACAGCGAGACCTATGAGCAGATGAGCGTTGCGGAACAGGTCGTCGGTGACAATGCCGACTTCCTCTCCGACGGGATGACCATACGCATCGCTATGTTCGAAGGCCTCCCGGTGGATATCGAACTGCCAGCTTCGGTCGAACTCGAGATCACGTTCAGCGAACCCGGTATCAAGGGTGATCGGGTGTCAGGCGCCACCAAGCCAGCGACGCTCTCGACAGGAAAGGTCATCCAGGTTCCACTCTTCGTTGAACAAGGCGACGTCGTCAAGGTGGATACACGCACCGGCAGCTACATCACGCGAGTGTCGTGACCGTCGACGAGACCCGAGCGGCAGCCCTCGGTGCCCTCTACACCGCCGACAGCCGCTCGATGGAAGAGATCGACGTCACCAAGGTGCCACGAGACGCGGGAGTGCTTGCTGATCGCGTCTGGAGCAACCGCGAGGCCATCGATGCCGTCATCTCTGCTGCGTCCACGCGCTGGCGCCTCGAACGGATGCCGCTGGTCGACCGCAACATCCTGCGCCTCGGCACATACGAGATCCTGTTCACGGATCTCCCCATCGCTATCCCCATCAACGAATACGTCGAACTCGCCAAGACCTATGGAACAGCTCAGTCGGGGGCGTTCGTCAACGGGGTCCTCTCGGCCATAGCCCAGGACCGTGACAAGAGCGCTGCCAAGCCACCCTCCGCCCCATCCTCCGACGCCTAGCGTTCGAGGGCATCGCAGCTCCGGTATCCATGTGACAGTGGAGACGCTCACGTTCGCCGACACGTCTCGCACACGAGCGTGTGCCACGTCCTTTGGGGCACGCAAAGCCATGGCGGAGGACGCTGCGGCACTGTGTTCGCGAGAGCGACACGCCGCCTCCACTCCAGGTAGGCCGACACAGGCTATCGCGATGCCTCGATGGCCAGCGGAGGAGGATCAGGTGGTCCCAGGCCGCAGCGGGGCTCTCCGGCGCTGGCGTCGAGGATGGTCAGGGTGTCTTCGAAGGCTGTGTCGCCAGCGTCGGCTCCATCGAACAACATGATTGTTGTTCGTCCTGCGACGGTCCTATAGTGCCGTCGACAGATGCCCTTTAACGCGGTCCTGCGAGGCCGAGAAGGAAGTAGCCATGAGCACACGTTTCATGCCGCACGCCCAGGTGTGCGGCTCTGTTGTATCTGAGAGGTCCACATGCGCAGGGTCATGAGCGCCGACGATCTCACGAGAGTGACCCGAAGGATCGCCCACGAGATCGTCGAACGAAACCAGGGAGTCGGCGATGTGGTCCTGCTCGGCATCCCCACGAGGGGTACGCCGTTCGCTAGCCGCATCGCGGAAGAACTCGAAGCGATCGAAGGGAAACCGCTCCGGGCAGGGTCGCTCGATATCGGGCTCTACCGTGACGACCTCGACCTGCGGCCCCGCACACGCCTCGGACCAACGATCATCCCCGGCGACATCGACGGAACGACCGTTGTGCTGGTCGACGACGTTCTCTACACAGGACGCACCATCCGGGCTGCCCTCGACGCCCTTGCGGACATCGGGCGCCCCGCAGCTGTCCAGCTCGCCGTGGTCGTCGATCGGGGGCATAGGCAGCTCCCGATCAGAGCGGACTTCGTGGGCAAGAACACACCAACGTCACAGAGCGAACGCGTGTCGGTTCGGTTCTCCGAGATCGACGGCGAAGACGGGGTGTGGATCGGGAAGGCCACACGATGATGCAGCACCTGCTCACGACAGAAGGCCTTGAGCGAGATACCCTCGAAACACTTCTGACGGATGCCGACGAGTTCTACGAGGTGCTTCACCGCCCGATCCCGAAGGTCCCAGCCCTTCGCGGCAAGACGGTAGCAACGATGTTCTTCGAACCGTCGACCCGGACGAAGATGTCCTTCGACAAAGCCGCAAAGGCGCTCTCCGCGGACACGATGGCGTTCTCGGCGTCGACCTCGTCGCTCTCGAAAGGCGAGTCCCTCAAGGACACGGCGCTGACCGTGCGGGCGATGGGCGTCGATCTCATGGTGGTCCGCCACGGTGCTACTGGGGCGCCGTGGCGGCTCGCAGAGTGGCTCGACATACCCATCGTCAACGCAGGCGACGGCGCCCACCAGCATCCGACACAGGCGCTTCTGGACTGTCTGACGATCCAGCAACGCTTCGGTTCGCTCGACGGGCTGCGGATAGCGATCGTGGGCGATATCAAGCATTCGCGGGTCGCCCGGTCGGACATCTTCGCGATGGCCACCCTCGGTGCAGAGGTCATCCTCGTCGCGCCGCCGACGCTCCTGCCCCTCGATACGCACGGCTGGCCTGTCACCACGACGACGGACCTTGACAGTGTGCTCGAGTCCGTCGACGTGGTGTACCTGCTGCGAGTGCAACTCGAACGCGGCGGAGGCTCCGTGTTCCCATCGCTCCCCGAATACACCGCCCGATACGGGATGACCAACGATCGGTTCGCCACACTCAAGGACGATGCCGTCGTCATGCATCCAGGCCCCATGAACAGAGGCGTCGAGATCGCCCACGACGTGGCTGACGACCACAGAGCGCTCATCCTGCAACAGGTCACGAACGGAGTGGCGGCTCGCATGTCCGTCTTGTTCCACTTGCTCGGGGGTGATGCTCATGCATGACCTCGTCGTCAAGAACGGCTCCGTCCTCACCCCCGATGGCATAGAAGCTGTCGATGTCGGGATCACCGACGGCAAGATCACCGAGATAGGCGTCGGCATCGACGGCGGCACGGTCATCGACGCTGCGGGGGCGTGGGTGGGCCCCAGCTTCGTGGACATCCACACGCACCTGCGTGAGCCCGGGTTCGAATGGAAAGAGACGATCGCCACAGGGACAGAGGCTGCCGCCGCCGGCGGATACGGCGCCGTCGTTGCGATGCCGAACACCGACCCCGTCACCGACAACGCCCAGATCGCCATGTACGTCGCACAACGCGGCGCCCAGGCGGGCTTCACCGACGTCTTTCCGGCCGGCGCCATCACCATGGGCCGGCAGGGCGACAAGATGTCCCACATCGACGAGATGTGGGATGCAGGGGTGCGGATCTTCACCGATGACGGCGACTCCGTTGCCGACGCGGCGGTTCTCCGCCTGGCCATGGAGTACATCGCCAACCTCGGTGGTGTCGTGTCACAGCACGCAGTGGATGCAGACCTCTCGAGGCACGGGTTCATGCATGAAGGAGCAGTGTCGTCGCTGCTCGGCATGGCAGCGATCCCGGCAGAGGCCGAGGAGATAGTGATCGCCCGCGATCTCGCACTCGTGCGGCTCACCGGGGTGCGCTACCACGTACAGCACATCGCGACACGCAGAGGTGTAGAACTGATCGCTGAGGCGAAAGCAGCCGGCCTTCCCGTCACGGCAGAGGCAACGCCGCACCACCTGATGTTCGATGACACGTTCGTCGCCACGATGGACCCCGACTACAAGATGATGCCCCCGTTGCGCTCAACCTCCGACAGAGATGCTCTGCGTGAGGGACTCGTATCGGGCGTCATCGACGTCATCGGCACGGACCATGCGCCACACGCACCCCGAGAGCAGGAAGTCCCCTTCGAGCACGCACCCAACGGTGTGATCGGGCTGGAATGGGCGGCATCCGTCGCGAACAAGGTGATCGGTGACGACCAGGCGCGGTTCTTCTCTGCGATGTCCCAGATCCCTGCCGAGATCGCCAGCATCGAGAGCCACGGACGGCCGCTCGCCGTCGATGACGATGCGAACATCGTGGTGTTCAACCCGACTACGGAGTGGACCGCGACACAGACCAGATCGATGTCGAGGAACGCACCGTACCTTGGCTCGACGTTGAGAGGGAAGGTGTCGACAACGATCCTGCGCGGTTCAGTCACGTACTCGGACGACACATGAAACCGGGACTCCTGGCGCTCGCCGCCGGGACGCTACTGCGGGGCCCGGCCGGCGGCGCCCCGGGGGGCGCCGCCGGGGGGGTGGGGGG
>CAYLIR010000083.1:0-7304 GCA_964383515.1 uncultured Acidimicrobiaceae bacterium | reverse complement strand
GTCGAGTAGTCCGTCGTGATGCGAGAGCCCCAGCGCGTGTGCACGCGTTCGAGGGCTTCGACGTTGATATCGAGGATCGTCACGCGCGCTCCCATGCCAAGGGCGACATCGGCGGCATTGCGGCCAGCAGCCCCCGCTCCGATGACGACGACCTGTCCTTGGGGAACGCCTGCGTGGCCACCCAACAGGATGCCCATGCCGCCATAGGGGGCCATCAGATAGAAGGCACCGACCTGTGTAGCGATACGGCCCGCTATGTGGCTCATGGGAGCGAGCAAGGGAAGGCTCCCGTTGACCGCGACGGTCTCGTACGCGATACACGTTGCTCCCGACTTGAGGAGACCCTCTGCGACCTTGGGATACGCCGCGAGGTGAAGGTACGTGAACAGGATGTGATCCGGGCGCAGCATCGCGATCTCAGACGGTTGCGGTTCCTTGACATGCACGATGAGCTCGGCTACGTCGAACACCTCCTGGGGTGTGCCGACGATCGTCGCCCCCGCATCGACGTACGCATCGTCAGGAGCACCGGCGCCGCTGCCAGCGCCAGATTCCACATACACAGGGTTCCCACGGTGGACGAGGTCAGCCACAGCACCAGGAAGCACGGCGACACGTCGCTCGTCTTTCTTGATCTCCTTGATCACTCCGATATGCATCCGTGCTCTCCGTTCATGGGATCGGCCAGCTCTCGTTGCCACAGGGTGTGGCCCATTGATGGTGACCACTCTAGATGCGGCGCCTCCTGACATTGCGTTCAACGAGGCTCGACGCGTGCAGTGTCGTGCGCCAGACACGAGGATGTCGACGGTGGACCAGCGTGATATGGACGCGCAACGTGTCATCGATGTGCATCGGCCCCACCACGACGAGGGAGGCTCGCTTGGCCAGGTACGCATTGTCGCGCCTCGTGCATCCCCTGAGGCGTTCTCGGCCACATACGCCCAAGGCGCGGCATATGCAGACACGGTGTCACAGGACCGTGCGCTGATGGCAGCGCTCGGTGGCAGCCGGGTTGCGGCGATAGCGACGAAGGGCGACACCGCTGTGGGCATGGCTACGGGGCTTCTCCGCGCGGATATCGCTCCAGACGCCGCTGTGGGTGGCCGAGGCGAAGATCAGGGCTCGCATGTCCTAGGAATCGATCGGCTATCGGACCACGACCCGCATGCAGGCCACGCCGATCCCTGCGGGCGATTGCGAGATTCGGTGCGTCAAGAACCTTGTCATCCCTCGATGAGCTGCAGCTGCCTGCTCATCGCGACCAGGTTCCCCGCCTCGTCCCACAAGGTCCCTGAAGATTCGAAGAACCCGCCGCCGACGAGGCTGGTTGTGAACGAAACACCGAGCCATGTCGTATCGGGGATGCGCCGGGTGTGGAGTGTGAACTCGATCGTCGGTGTCCACACCGTGGGCGCGCCGAGGCTGAAGACCGGCGGCGGCAGAGCATCAGCGAACATGGGCAACGAGAGCTGATCGATCGGCCGATGATCGGCGAACCGGACCCACCCCATCATCGCTGCATGCTCCGATGTGTTCCCCTGTGTCCATGCGGCTGACTCCGGGGTCAAGAGCAACTCGAGATTCCTTGCCATCTCAGGCACGAACGGGCTCTTGTCGGGTTCGACGCGTAGGCAGTGCCCTCTGTCGGCGAGGTCGGGCATCGACGCTGCTTGATACGAAGCATCCTCGGCACGTGCAAGGTCGCCGAAGGTCGTGATCGTTGCCACGACAACCTTGTCCCTCTGGATGAGGCGGGTGTCGACGGTGGCAAGAGACCGGCCCGACTTGAGGAGCTGCGTGTCGACCTGTACTGCACCAGCGAGCGCCGGCCGCATGAAATGAGCGCTCATCGTGACCGCGTCAGGCCGGGGTGAGACCGCAGCTGCGCCAGCAAGAGCCACGGACATCAGCAGTCCTCCATGAACGAAGCCCGGCCCCATCGTCCAGCGTTGTGGGAGGTTCGCTGTTCCTTCGGTGACGGCGACAGCTTCGTCGAACTCGTACGTCACGAACAGTCGCCCATGCAGATACCGAGCGAGCGTGCCGTTCGGACCCAGGGATGGTCGACGGCGACCATGTTGCGCCGGCCTGCTACCTCGGTGAGGGGTATCGATCGGTAGCTGTCGCCATCGCTTGCGATCATGATGCCGAACGACTCGTTCGCTATGGCATCCGTTGTTGCAGCGCCGAGCTTGGTTGCGAGGATCCGGTCGAAAGGTGACGGAGTGCCTCCGCGCTGTACGTGACCGAGGATCGTGACCCTCGATGCCAATCCTGTGCGCACTTCGAGTTCCTTTGCGATGTCGATCGTTGAGGTGCGGTTCGCGAGAAGCTCTTTGATCTGCCTCTTGATGCGTGTCCGATCTTCGCCTTGCGCCGCAGCCTTCTCCTCGCGCAGCGCCGCAACCTTGCGTGCGCGTTCTCTGCTGATCGCACCCTCGGCGACAGCGACGATCGAGAACGAGCTCCCGTATCCCTTCCGTTGTGTGATCGCTGTTGCGATGTCGTCCATCGAGTACGGGATCTCCGGGATGAGGATGACGTCAGCGCCACCGCCGAGTCCTGACCCGAGCGTGAGCCATCCAGTATTGTGTCCCATGATCTCGACGACGATGATCCTGTGATGGCTGTGTGCGGTCGAATGCAGTCTGTCGATCGCTTCTGTTGCAATGTTGAGGGCTGTGTCGAATCCGAAGCTGCGATCCGTTCCGTAGACGTCGTTGTCGATCGTTTTCGGGAGGGTGATGACGGGCATGCCAGCGTCGTGGAGCTTGAGCGCGTTCTTCTGCGTACCTCCGCCGCCGAGACAGACGAGCGCGGCAAGGTCGTGGGCACGGAACGTCTCGAGCATCACGGGACGCATGTCCATGGAGGTGCCTCCGATATCCATGGCATCCACCTTGTCTCTCCCCGTACCGAGGATGGTGCCTCCCTGGGTGAGGATCCCCGAAAGCGTTGTGCTGTCGAGACGGATCACGCGGTCTTGCATGAGGCCGCGAAAACCGTCCCTGAAGCCGACGACCGACCAGCCGTACGATCTGATTGCTGTCTTGCCTATCGCTCTGATGGCGGCGTTGAGGCCTGGTGAGTCTCCGCCAGCGGTGAGGATTCCGATGCTTTGTGCCATGTGATTCCGATCCGAGACTATCGCAGAGACGATAGCTGCAGCGCGGCAGCTCGTGGTGCTCTACGGAATCCGTCGACGAGATCATCGCAGCTCGCTATGGTGGTGGGACTCGAAAGGAGGTCGATACACATATGCGCAACCACAGCATGACGAAGGCCTACGAAAGCGAGTCGGTCTCCTAGAGACGCCGTTCGCGGCCGCTTGAGGCCACCAAAGAACACCCGGAACCTCGCGCTGAGCGGGGTTCCGGCGCGTCGGCAGGCACGAAACCTGGCGTATAGAGTTGGCACATGGACACACAACGTTACATAGCTCTCCTTCGCACCGACCTCAACACGATGGCCGAGACCACCCGTTCGGTAGATCTCGAAACGCTGGTTCCGTCGTGTCCAGGATGGACGGTACGCGACCTCATCGTCCATACGGGAATGGTGCATCGACACAAGGCAGAGACGTTGCGTGGCGACTACCGGGACGAACCAGCGCCGCTGCCTGAGATCCCCGACGAGTCGGAAAGCGATGCAGCGGTCCTGGGCTGGTTCGGTGAAGGATGCAGCATCCTTGTAGATGCATGCGTTGCAGCCGATCCCAAGGAGCCGACCTGGACATGGTGTGCGCATCAGCACACGAAGGACTGGTGGGTGCGCAGGATGGCCCACGAGACCGCGATACACAGGGCGGACGCCGAACTCGCCGTTGGCCGTACACCGCATCTCGACCCATCGCTCGCAGTTGACGGTGTTGCAGAGATTCTCGATGAGATGATGGTCGGCGGTCCGGCCTGGAGCACAGTCGAACCAACCGAGAGAACGGTGCGGCTCGTTGTGGGGGAGCGTTCGTGGTCGCTACGCACGGCGACGTTCTCGGGAACATCGCCGCGTTCTGCCAGGAGGTACGATGCCGTGCCGACACTCGTGTACGACAGCGGATCCGAGCCAATGGCGACCATAGCCGCCGATCCCGAGACGATGGACTTGTGGTTGTGGGGGCGTGGTGTGCTGCCGCCGGGCTCCGTGGAAGGAGACCAGACCATGGCGGAAGTCGTCAGGCAGCGTGCTGCGGCGGCAACAGGATGAGCACTCCCGTCACCGTCGCCGTGTACCCGTTCCGGTCGGATGCGGAGATCGCTTCCGCCCGCCTCAGCGCAGACGGGATCCGCTCGGCTGTGCGTGTTGACGACGAGGGAGGGCTGAATCCTGGGTTCTTCAACCGGTTCGGAGTCCGTATCGAGGTCGACAGCGGCGATGTCGAAGATGCCTGTGTGAGCCTCGGAATCGAACGGGTGACGATGCGACGGGAGGTCGTCGAAGCGATGTTCGCTCACGCCCAGTGGGCGTATCCAGCGGAGGCGTGCGGGCTGCTTGCCGTCGATGACAATGCGCGTATCCGGATGGTCTTCTGCCTCACGAACGCAGGTGCGAGTCAAGATCGGTTCGTGATCGATCCTGAGGAGCACTTCGGATGTGTCCGCTACGCTGACAACGCAGGGTGGCAGATCGGCGGTGTTTTCCACAGCCACACGACATCCCAGGCGTACCCTTCTGAACGGGATGTGAACGGTGGCGGCGACCCGGCATGGCTTCAGGTCATCGTGGGGCCGGTCGTCGGCCAGAACCCCACCGCCCGTGCCTTTCGCTTCTGTGGGGGCACGGTGAGCGAAGCCTCTGTGATCGTCGAACCGTAAACTTGTGCTGATGACGCGATCCGAGCACAACCGCGAGGCATACAAGCAGCTCTTCGCGTACGTTGGTGCCAGCATCCAGGCGTTCGCCGCGTTGATGATCGTTGTATCGATTCCCGTGGCACCGCTCCGTGCGATCGCTGCCCTCTTCGTGTTTCTCGCTGTCTCGACGGTATGGTCCTGGAAACAGTTCCCCGAGAGGTTCATGGCGCCTACATTCGCTGGTATCGCTGCTGCAGGAATATGGATGCTCGTTGTCGGCCTTGGAGCGGCGGTATACGGGTGGGGCCCATGAAGCTCACCGTCCTCGGGTCGAACGGGAGCTCGCCTTCGCGCACCAACGCTGCTTCCGGGTACCTCGTCGAGTTCGACGACAAGAAGGTCCTCATGGATGCGGGACCCGGTGTATTCGCTCGGCTCGCAGCGATCATGGATCCGGGGCTCATCGATGCCGTCGTGCTCTCCCATACCCACGTAGATCATTGCACCGATGTGCTTGCCCTCTACTCCTACATGGCCTACGGGCCGTCAGGTCCTATTCCCATCCGCGTGTATGCGCCTGTCGGCGCGGCGGAGCATATTGCGGCGTTCGCCCGGGCGGACGAGGGACACGTGTTCCACCAGGTGCTCGACTTCAGGGAGCAGGAACCCGGGGACGAGGTGTGGATCGGCAACGGGCTCTTCTCCTTCGGTGAAGCGGCCCACAGCGTGCCAGCGCTCGTCACGCGCATCGACATCCGCGAGGGTTCGCTCGTGTACTCCGGTGATACAGGCCCAGGAGGGGATCTACTGCAGCTGGCACACGAAGCATCTCTCCTGCTGTGTGAGGCAACGCTCCAGGGTGCTCGCACTCCCAAGACGTACCCCTACCACCTCACAGCGATCGATGCGGGCGATCTTGCTTCATGGGCAGGCGTGGAGCGGTTGGTCCTCACGCATGTCCCTTCGGGGCTTGATCCTGTCCTCAGCATCGAGCAGGCGTCGGGCGCGTTCGCCGGCCCCGTGGACTACGCAGCAGCCGGCTCGCGGTTCGAGATTTCAACAACGAGGTAGACCATGAGAGCGGACAGAGCGCCAGACGAATTGCGCGAGGTGAAGATCACCCGCGGCTACACGGAGATGACACCCGGTTCGGTGCTTATCGAGATGGGGAGGACGCGTGTGCTGTGCACCGTTGCTCTCGACGACGACGTTCCGCGTTGGATGCGTGGATCGGGGAGTGGCTGGATCACTGCAGAGTACTCGATGCTTCCAGGGTCGAGTCCGCAACGGGTCGGGAGGAACTCGATCAGCGGTGGGCGAACCAAGGAGATACAGAGGCTGATCGGACGGTCGCTGCGTGCGGCGGTGGACATGGACGCCATGGGTGAGGTGACGGCACGGGTCGACTGCGATGTGCTTCAGGCAGATGGCGGCACGAGAACTGCTTCGATCACCGGTGCATGGATAGCGCTCGCAGACGCATTCGACCTGTGGGTGGCCGAGGGCAGGATGAAAGCGAGCCCGATCGTCACGAATGTTGCCGCAATCTCGGTTGGGATCCTCGATGGCGTACCTCTCCTCGACCTCGCGTACACGGAGGATGTTGCGGCCGATGTGGATGCCAACGTAGTGATGACCGGTGGCGCGGAACTGATCGAGGTGCAGGCAACCGCTGAGGGAGATCCGTTCTCACGCGGTCTGCTCGATGTCATGCTCGACTACGCAGCCACGGGGATACAGGCACTCGTTCGTATGCAGGACGAAGCACGGTCGTGAAACGTCCCTACGGTGTGGTCGTTGCCTCGAAGAACGCCGACAAGGTCGCCGAGGTCGCAGCCGTGCTCGCCGGCCTCGATCCGCCGATCGTTGTCATCGACGGCCATACGTGGCCCGATGTCGAGGAGACGGAGGACACGCTAGCGGGAAATGCACTCCTCAAGGCACGGGCAGTCGTTGCGGCTTCAGGCCATGCGGCGGTCGCTGACGATACCGGTCTCGAGGTTGATGCACTCGGTGGCGCTCCAGGGGTGACCACGGCGCGATACGCAGGCGATGACGCAACGTACGAGGACAACGTCAACAAGATGCTCCGGGAGATGGAAGGAGCCAAGTGCCGCTCTGCGCGATTCCGCACGGCAGTTGCGCTCGTCACTCCAGAAGGCGACGAGCTCGTGGTCGAAGGCGTGCTCGACGGCGCCATCACCACGCAACGGCGGGGGAGCGGTGGGTTCGGCTACGACCCCATCTTCGAGGTGGATGGCCGGACGCTCGCTGAGATCTCACCTACCGAAAAGAACGTGATCTCGCATAGAGCCAAGGCGCTGCGCGCACTTGCCGAGGCCCTTGGCATCTGACCGGCGGTTGGTGCGGGTGAGAGGACTCGAACCTCCACATCTCTCGATACCAGGTCCTAAACCTGGCGCGTCTGCCATTCCGCCACACCCGCATGGGGAGCGTTCCTGTCGAACGTGGTGAGCGAGCATTGTAGCCCTCGATGCAACGAGGATTTCG
>CAYLIR010000082.1:0-7305 GCA_964383515.1 uncultured Acidimicrobiaceae bacterium | reverse complement strand
CGCGTCGGGGTTCTCTTCGGCGAGTCGCTTGATCACCATCGAGGTGAACCCGAAACCGGCGTTGGTCACTTGGCCTGACGGTGTTGCAAGATCCGGCGGCAGGGCATAGAACGCACGGTAGGCGAGCGAGTGTCCGTCGAGGAGAGCTAGTTTCGGCATCGGTGCAACAGTACCTGCTATCCGGCGGCCAGCTTCTCGATCATCGCCGCGCGCCGGTTGACGAGCTTGGCCCGGTCACGCTCAAGGCGCCGGATACGCTTCTCGCATCGGGCCACGTCGCGTTGGGCGTGCTTGGCTTCGACCTTGTCGTCCCACCCCTCGCTGACGAGCGCATCTCGGAGTGCATCGTCCTCAAGATGGCGCAGCATGTCGAGTTCAGCGACCGCCTGTTCGAGGTCAGCGTCAACGGCCTCGATCCGAGCTGTCATTCCCTTGATCTTGTCGAGTCGTGTCACGGTGGCCCCAGCGGGATGTCTGCAGGCGAGTGCCTGCATCCTGTTTCCGTACCGGGAGGGGGACTTGAACCCCCACGAGCTTTCACTCAGCGGATTTTGAATCCACCGCGTCTACCATTCCGCCATCCCGGCCTGGCTGCCAGGATAGGATGCCGGGTGGCTTGACGATACGCTCAGCGGTGCACGGCATCAGCGAGCTGTGCCACGAACGATGCGAGTTCTCTCGCCGCTTCGTCGCCCGATGCTGCCTCCATGACCCTGCGCACGACAGCGCTTCCCACGATGACACCGTCCCCGACTGCCGCGGCCTTGTGCACGTGCTCGGGAGTCGAGATACCGACGCCGAACACGATGGGGACATCCGATCGCGCTCGAATCCGCTCAGCAAGCGCTCCTATGTTCGACGATGCCCTCGACCGCTCCCCTGTCACACCAACCTCAGCGATCGCGTACACGAACGCTGGGTCACCAGCGAGCACGGTGTCGAGCCGTTCGTCGTCTGTGGTTGGTGCTGCGAAGAGAACCAACCCCAGTCCGAGGTCTGCTGCAGCCACACTGAACGGCTCGGCCTCATCCGCAGGGAGGTCCGCGATGATCACGCCGGCAACCCCGGCTGCTGCAGCCTTGCCAAAGAAGGTATCGATGCCGTGGCGCAGCACCGGGTTGACGTATGTCATGGCGAGGACGGGCTTGCCCGTCGCAGCGATCACGCGAGACACGATGTCGAGCGCCACATCGACGGTCACGCCGCTTCCGAGTGCTTGCTCTCCCGCTGCCATGATGACGGGGCCGTCCATGAGCGGATCCGCATACGGGATGCCGACCTCGAAGCCGTCTGCGCCCGCTTCTGCCATCGCCTCGAACAGGGCAACAGAGGCATCGACATCGGGGATTCCCGCCGTGAGATACGGCAGAAGTACCGCCCGGTTCTCCGCTCGGGCTTCGGTGAACATCGTCTCCAGCTGGCTGCGTCCTATCTCAGTCATCGAGCGCCTCCACCTGTTGAACGTCCTTGTCGCCGCGCCCAGACAGGTTCAGAACGACCGTCTGACCTGCGAGTTCATCCGCGTGCGCGATGATCCACGCCAGGCCATGGGCTGATTCGAGTGCGGGGATGATCCCTTCGACCTGCGAGAGCTTGTGGAACGCGGCAACCGCTTCATCGTCGGTCACGTTGTGGTACTCGACGAGGCCCTCATCCTTGAAGTACGCGTGCTCTGGGCCGACGCCCGGATAGTCGAGGCCCGCAGAGATCGAATGGGCTTCGAGTACCTGGCCGAACGCATCCTGGAGCATGTAGGTCATCGCACCGTGCAGGACACCGGGTGACCCCTCTCCCAAGGAAGCGCCATGGAGCCCGGTCGAGATGCCGAGCCCAGCAGCTTCGATCCCGACAAGGCGAACATGGTCGTCTCCTGCGAACGGGTAGAACACGCCCATGGCGTTCGAGCCACCGCCGACCGGGGCAACGATGACATCGGGGACGGGGGCACCTGGGCCGCCGTCGAGCTGGGCCTTGAGTTCCTCGCCGATCACCTTCTGGAACTCACGCACCATCCACGGGAACGGATGCGGCCCGACCACGCTGCCGATGATGTAGTGCGTGGTCTCTACGGACGCAACCCAGTCCCGCAGGGCCGCGGACACTGCATCCTTGAGTGTCCCTGTCCCTGTTGTCACGGGGATGACCTCCGTGCCGAGAAGGCGCATCCTGTAGACATTGAGCGCTTGGCGCTCGATGTCCTTCGCCCCCATGTAGACGACACAGTCGAGGCCGAAGAGCGCACACGCCGTTGCTGTAGCGACACCGTGCTGGCCTGCGCCTGTCTCGGCGATGACACGCTGCTTGCCCATCCGCTTGGTAAGGAGGGCCTGGGCAACCGTGTTGTTGATCTTGTGGGCACCTGTGTGCGCGAGGTCTTCCCGCTTGAGGTAGAGGCCACATCCGAGCTCCTCCGACATGCGCTGCGCGTGGTACACAGGCGTCGGACGTCCAACGAAGGTAGTGAGCAGACGCTGCAACGCTTCGTGGAACCCAGGGTCGGCGGTCGCCTCGACGAACGCGGCCTCAAGTTCCGTGAGCGCGGGCATCAACGTCTCGGGTGCGAACATGCCGCCATAGGCTCCGAATCGGCCTCGTTCGTCTGGCTTCGGAAGTTTCACGATCGTTTCGCCTCCTGGATGAAGTCTCGTATCAATGTCGGATCTTTGGTGCCTCGAACCGATTCGAGCCTGCTCGACGCATCGACACCGAACGGCGCAACGGTAGCGACAGCGAGAGCGACGTTGTCAGGACCGAGGCCCCCTGCGAGCACGAACGGCCTTCCCGAGTCGTCGATGAGCGACCAGTCGAACGCAACGCCTGTGCCCCCGTGGGTACCCCGCGTGTACGTATCGAGAATCGGCATCGCACCTTCGGGGACGTCGCGCAGCCCCATGGAGAGCCCTTCACCCGCGACCCGTACGGGATAGAGCACCAGCACCCCCGCTTCGCGTGCTGCCAAGGCAACGCTGGCCCCATGGCGGCCGTGTGCCTGGATGCCGTCGGCACCGGTGGCCTCCAGAGCTGCAAGCGCCTCAGAGACGGGCAGGTCGACGGTTACGATGAAACGGGCCACCGGGACGCCATCCATCAGCGCCCGGGCTTGGCCGATGTCCAGGTGCCGGGGTGAGTCCGCTGCGAGTACGAATCCCGCTGCATCGGCTCCGCCATCGACGACCGCGGCGACTGCAGCGTCGCTGGTGAGGCCGCACACCTTCACCCAGGTCACAGCATCCCCTTGAGGCGCCGCACGAGTAGCGCAGGGTCTGCTGCTCGTACGAGTGCTTCACCGACGAGGATGGCGTCGTAGCCAGCGTCTCGCATCCTGTCTGCGCCGGAGGGGTCCGAAACGCCGGACTCGCCGATCGTGACGATATCTTCGGGAAGGGTGGCAGCGATCCTCTCTGCAACGCACAGGTCGGTCTCGAACGTGGCGAGATTCCTGTTGTTCACACCCACGATCCGAGCTCCAGACGCGATCGCTCTGTGCGCTTCGTCCCGGGTGTGTGCCTCAACGATCGCTTCGATGCCTACGTCGCCTACGACAGCGAGAAGCTCGGCCAGCTGTGTGTCGGACAGGGCTGCAACGATCAGCAGCACAGCATCGGCTCCGCCAGCCCTTGCCTGCCAGACCTGGGCCGGGGACACCGTGAAATCCTTCCGAAGCACAGGAACCCCAACGGCCGCCCGGACCGCAGCCAGATCGTCCATCGAGCCACCGAAGAAGTCCGGCTCGGTGAGCACGGAGATGGCACTCGCACCGCCGTCGACGTACGTGCGGGCAAGGCGGGCAGGGTCGAGTGTTGGATCGATATCGCCGACCGACGGCGACCTGCGCTTGATCTCGGCGATGACAGACAACCCCGGTGCGCCGAGTGCATCCGACAGCGAACGTGCAGGCATCATCTCGGCAGCGCGGTCCACGTAGCGACCCATGTCACGCTCGGCGGCTCTGGCCCGTTCTGCAGCCCTGGCGAGGATGTCCTTCAACACGTTCGGCATGCTATCGAGGATCACGCGCTCCGCGTTGTTCGTATCGCTGCCCGTGCGGGAACACATCACATCGCAAGCACCACCGTGCCGTGAGAAACAGTCAGTCGGTCGCGGCCAGGTCCCCCGCCGCTGCGATCGCTGCGAGGACGGCCCTGGCCTTGTTGCAGCACTCCTCGTACTCGGATTCCGGGTCAGAGTCGAGAACGATCCCCGCCCCGGCCTGCACCCACGCCGTGGTGCCCTTCGACACGCATGTGCGCAGCGCGATGGCTGTGTCCATGTTCCCTGAGAAGTCCACGTAGCCGACAGCGCCCGCATATGGGCCGCGTGCGACAGGCTCCAACTCATCGATGATCTCCATCGCGCGCACCTTCGGGGCGCCCGACACGGTGCCGTGAGGGAACGTGGCGCGCAGCACGTCGACCGGGCTCACACCTTCGAGGAGATCGCCGGACACGCCAGATACGATGTGCATGACATGTGAATACCGTTCGATCACCATCACGTCGTCCACGTGAACCGAGCCGAACGCACAGACCCTGCCGATGTCGTTGCGGGCGAGGTCGATGAGCATCACGTGCTCGGCCCGCTCCTTCGGGTCTGCGAGGAGGGCATCAGCCAATGCTGCATCTTCTTGTTCGGTAGCACCGCGGGGCATCGTGCCGGCGATCGGTCTCGAGTAGACACGCCCGTCTCGTACCCGAGACATCAACTCGGGCGATGAACCGACAACGGCAAGGTCTCCCCAACGGATGAGGAACATGAACGGTGAAGGATTGACGAGCCGCAACGCCCGATAGACCGCAAAGGCGTCTCCCCCGAACTCCGTCGCGAACCGGATCGAAGGCACGACCTGGAACACCTCGCCATCGATGATGTACCCTCTGGCTCGCTCGACGACGTCCACAAACTCCCCCTTGTCCATCGTCTGTGTCGTCTCGGGTATCGCAGCGAAATCGGGAAGTCGCCCAAGTGTCGCACCCGCTCCCTCTCCGAGGGCTGCCACAGCATCTGCAAGCGATGCAACCGCTCGGTCGTAGTCGGCAGCCGGATCATCGGACACGTACACGTTCTCGATCACCGTGATCGTGTTCGCGAGCCGGTCGAACACCGCGAGGCCCCCCACGAACTGCCACAGCATCTCTGGAAGCCCCCGGTCGTCGGTCGGCATTCCGGGAAGCGACTCGACGTACCGAACCATGTCGTAGCCGAGATAGCCGACGGCCCCGCTGTACAGGGGTGGTGCAGGGCCATCGATGCCCAATTCCCCCCATGGTGGAACAGAGTATGTTTCGACGACGGAGTCGAACACCGCCAGCGGATCCCCAGCGGGAAGGCGCACGTCGGGGTCTGCACACGAAACGACCCCGTCACGAGAGGTGAGCGTGAACGCGGGATCCCAGCCGATGAACGACCATCTTCCCCAACGCTCGCCGCCTTCAACAGATTCAAGGAGGAACCCATCGTCTGTCCCGACGAGCCTGTCGAAAACGGACACGGGTGTGAGCACGTCGCCGAGCACGACAACCGCGAGCGGCACGACGGTGTGGCTCGATGCAAGCGCTGAGAAGCGCTCAGGACTCAAGGACACCTTCATGGCGGTGAGGGTACCCGAGAGCAGAACCTGAGGGCGCCATCCACATGGCGGTGGACTCAGACGCTCGCGAGCCCGTCGAGGCCGATCCAGAGCATGAAGCGGGAGAACAACGCAGACAGTTCGGTGATGCGCCCCGTCAGCAGCAGCACACCGAAGAACGCGAGCATGAGACCCGAGAACACGGTTATCTGCGTGAGATACTTCTTGATCCAGTTGAACGTCGAGAACGCCTTGGCGAGAAGCAGGGACGTGAGCAAGAACGGGACGCCGAGACCGAGGCTGTAGAAGAACAGCACGAGCATGCCTTGGGCAACAGTGTCAGAGCTTGCACCGAGGAGGAGCGCCGAGGCGAGGAACGGGCCGATGCACGGTGTCCAGCCGAAAGCGAAGGCCGCGCCCATGAGCGGGGGCCCTGCGAGACCGAACCGTCGCGCCCCCGAGGACTCCATACGCCGATCCTTCATCAGCGGCAGGAGCCAGCTCGGTGTCCAGAGCGCAGTGAGAGCGATGAACAATCCCATCGCGATGATGACCCAGCCTGCGATCGTCGTGAAGATGGACTGGCTCAGGAAACCGGACAGCGAGGTTGCCGTCGCACCGAGCGCGACGAACACGACGGTGAAGCCGAGGACGAACAGCACCGTCCGACCGACGACCCGCCGCATCGAAACGTTGCCTTCAGCGAGCTCCTGCATGTCGTATCCCGACATCAGGCTCACATATCCGGGAAGCAACGGGAGGACACACGGGGACAGGAAGGAGGCTGCTCCCGCAAGGAGGGCTGCGAGTATATTGAACTGCACCTGGAGGTCCTTCGCTTCTCGTGAACGGGATACAGAACGACAACAGACCAGCTGAGCGCGGCATTCCCTCTACCGACACCATGGGAGAGCCATGGTTCAGGGTTCTGAGGATGGTACTGCTAACCTCGCCTTCTCCGCGAGCGGTGATGCACAATGGCCCCGGCACAGACACAATCGAATCCTTCCGCGTTCACTCAGGCCGACCGCAGAGTGCTGTTCCTCATGTCGATCGTCGGATTTGTCGCTGGATACGCAGGGAGCCAGTTGTCTCACACACTCCCGTTCGCAAGGCTGTCGCTCGGGCTCACCGAAGGACAGATGAGCCTCGTGTTCGCGCTCGTGCGGGCAGCATCGCTCCTCGGGATCCTGTTCGCTATGGCTGCAGACCGCATCGGGAGGCGCAAGCCGCTGCTTGGGGCGTTCGTGCTCGTCGCGTTCGGAAGCCTTGCCACGGCGTTCATCCCCTCGGTCCCTGCGTTCGTTGTCGCCCAAGCCGGGGTACGGATCGGCATCGTCGCTCTGGCCGGACTCTCTATCGTGCTGATCGCCGAGGAACTCCGAGCCGGTGTGCGTGCGCTCGGCATCGGTATCTACGGGCTTGCCGGTTCGATGGGTGTCGGGCTTGGCCTCCTGCTCCTGCCCATTGCGGAGGCGAACGACAGCGCATGGCGGATACTGTTCGGCATCGCCACGCTCGGGCTGCTCGTGTTCCCGCTCCTCAACAGGTACCTGCCTGAATCGAAAGCCTTCGTCGCGACGACACCGATCCCTTTCACCAAGGCGCTCAGCCTCGGACTGTCCCGCCACTTCTGGCCACTCGCGGGGATTTCGTTCCTCGTGGCAGCATTCTCGGCACCCGCATTCGACTTCGTGCTCGAGCGGCAGCCCGGGACACCGAACTACTCGGGTGCCGGG
>CAYLIR010000081.1:0-7330 GCA_964383515.1 uncultured Acidimicrobiaceae bacterium | reverse complement strand
ACGCTGTGTACCCAGAAGAAGTCGCACAGCGTGCTATGGGCATCACCGGGTTCACGCTCCCCACCATGTACCGATGGGTACGCAGCGGTGTGGGGCGGTCCCACACCATGTATCCATTCGCGAAGGGCCACTATCTCGGCTCCGGAGTTGGCGATATGGTCGTGCACGAAGCCGGTCTCGACGGCGAGGGGCAGTTCGCCCGCATCACGGCGTACCTCGACGCACGGCTGAGAACCGGGTAGCCCAGGACAAGCGAACGAGCAGGCCGTGGTCTGCTCGCGGCTAGACCAGGTACTTCTTCGGCATCGCGAGTTCGCTCCAATCAGGCGGCGTGTAGTCGCCCTGGGGCTGACGCTCAGGCAGTTCGAGGGGTGGAGGAGTGAGATCCTCGTAGTCGATCTGGTCGAGCAAGTGGCGGATGATGGAGAGCCTTCCAGCTTTCTTGTCGTTCATGTCTGCGATCGTCCACGGTGCCCACTCTGTGGACGTGTGCTCGAACATGACGTCGCGCGCACGCGAGTACTCGACCCAACGTGCACGCGCTTCGAGGTCCATCGGGGACAGCTTCCACCTGCGGCGCGGATCCGTGTTGCGACGCTGGAATCGTCGTTCCTGCTCGTCGTCGCTCACATGGAGCCAGTACTTGATGAGGACCATCCCGTCGTCGGTGAGTTCGCGTTCGAATTTCGGGGCGACTGTGAGGAACCTCTCGTACTCGTCATCGGAGCAGAATCCCATGACCTTCTCCACACCGAGCCTGTTGTACCAGCTCCGGTCGAAAAGCACCATCTCGCCCCCAGCAGGCAGATGGGGGATGTAGCGTTGGAGGAACCACTCGGTCTTCTGGCGATCCGTCGGTTTCGGAAGAGCGACCGTTCGGACGACGCGGGGATTGAGCCGCCGCGTGATCGTCTTGATCGTGCCGCCCTTGCCCGCTGCATCCCTGCCCTCGAAGATGACCGCAACACGAAGCCCGCGGTCGACGATCCATCCCTGGAGCTTGGCGAGTTCCGCCTCGAGCGGTGCCAGCATGTCCTCGTACGTCTTGTTCTTCATGGTTTCCTCGCTCGCGTACCACCACTCTAAACGTTGCGAGGTTCGCCATCACGTCCCATGCCAAGTGCCGAATCGCCCAGGGCAGCGGTGCATCGTAGAATCGACGCGAGAGATCTCGTTTCAACGCCGAGCCAGCAAGGAGTGCACTATGCAGATAGCAGACAGGATCGCCAGGTTGGGGACGGAGACGGCGTTCGCTGTCTCAGGGGAAGCTGCAGCGTTCGCCAAGGAGGGGAACGAGGTCTATCCCTTCCATCTTGGCGACCTCGACATGGCAACACCTTCGACGGTGGTCGATGGAGCGTTCGCGGCGTTGAAGGCAGGCAAGAACGGCTACGCACCCAACGCGGGGATCCCAGAGCTGCGTGAGGCACTCGCTGCTGACATCGGTGGTGCTCGAAACATCGACTACACGATGGAGAACGTCGCCGTTCAGCCAGGGGGCAAGCCAACGATCGGCAAGTTCTTCCTCGCCACCATGAACGCCGGAGATGAGGTGCTGTACCCGAACCCGGGGTACCCCATCTACCAATCCCAGATCGAGTTCAACGGAGGTACTGCGGTACCGTACGGGTACGTCGAGGGTGCAGGCAACTTCGAGATCGACTTCGATTCCCTCGAAGCGGGGATCACCGACAAGACGAAGCTGCTCGTCCTCAACGACTTGCAGAACCCGACCGGCGCCGAGTGCTCCATCCAAGAACATGAGCGCCTTGCAGAGATCGTCAGAGAGAATGACCTGTACGTCCTCGTCGATGAGGCCTACTTCGAGATGCGGTACTCGGGCACGACCACTTCGTTCGTGAGCCAGCCAGGCATGGCTGAGCGCTCCGTCATCCTGTACACCTTCTCGAAGAAATACGCCATGACAGGGTGGCGCCTCGGAGCGAGTGTCGGGCCGAAGGAGGTCATCGACGTCATCGCCAAGATCAACACCAACGACGAGTCGTGCACGAACCACTTCGTCCAGTACGGTGGGCTGGCGGGTCTCCTCGGCGACCAGTCCGAGCCCAAGGCGATCCTCGCAGAACTCGAACGGCGCAGAGATGCCGCTGTCGACGGTCTCAACGCGATCGAAGGCGTCACCTGCTTCAAGCCGAACGCGACCTTCTACCTGTATCCGAACGTCACCCAGGTGATGAAGAACAAGGGCCTCGAGGACTACGAGGAGTTCCGGCGCGCGGCCTTGTATGCGACCGGCGTCTCGTTCACGAACAGGCTGCACTTCGGTTCCGAACAACCCGGTGAGGAACAGCGGTACATCCGTTTCGCATATTCGGGCATCGGCGTCGACAGGATCACTGAAGGTATCGCACGTTTCAAGGAGTGGTGCGAGTCGTAGGCGCCATCGAGCAAACGGAGCTGTGATGCCCAGCGCGCACAGCGGATGCGAAGCGACATTCTTCCACCTCGAGATACCGTTGCGCGTACCGTTCCTGACCGCGACAGGCGCGATCACTGGGCGCTCACTCGGCCTCGTATCGCTCACACGATCCGGTCAGACGGGGTGGGGCGAAGCTGCCCCATACCCGGGCCAGGACGAACCCTTCGGAAACGTACTCGACGCCGTGCGGACCGGTCGGGACACACCGACGCTCAACGCTGCGATCGACGAGGCGGCGTGTGACCTCAACGCCCGCGAGCGTGGGGCCAGCTTGGCGTCGGATCTGGGTGACACCTTAGAAGCCGTCCCGGCCTCGCTGGCAGTCGGTCTCGGTGACGCAGCGCTCACCATGGCCAGCGAGGCGTGGGAGGGTGGGATCTCCAGGTTCAAGGTGAAGGTGATGCCAGGGAGAACACGCCACGTTGTTGGGCTTCGCGAACGGTTGCCAGGGGCGATCATCGGCGTCGATGCGAACAGTTCGTTCGACAGTGAGACGGTCGGCGAGCTCGTCGAACTCGCAGACGCGGGGATTGCGTACGTGGAACAGCCAACCGGGTCGATAGACGATCCCGCCCTCGAGCGCCTCGCGGAGGCGGGTCTTGCCGTGTTCCTCGACGAGTCCGTGCGGTCTGTCGAGGCAGCCGAGCATGCCCTTGGAAGCCCCTTCGTTGCCGGTGTTGTCATCAAGCCGGGGAGGCTCGGGTGGACATCGTCTGTCAAGATCGTCGACATGGCGAGGCGGAGGGGGAAGCGTTGGAGAGCGTCCGGACTACTCGAATCGGGTGTCGGAAGGTCGTTCTCGCTCCTACTCGCTGCTGCGAGCGATGCGTTCATCTCGGACATGGTGCCAGCATCACACGTCTTCTCGTACGACGTGGCACCCCACGCCGTCGTGGATGGCCACATTGCCGTGCCACATGGTCGAGGAACAGGCGCCGTCGTCGACACTGAGGCCATCGAGGCGCATGCCCTGGAGAAGATCCGGTTCAGCGGATCGGCAATCCAAGGCTCCTGCTGATCACGAGTCGCTGGATCTCTGAGGTGCCTTCGCCGATCTCGAGAACCTTCGCGTCTCGATAGTGGCGCGCCACGAGGGAGCTGTCGACGAACCCGGCACCGCCGAAGACCTGCGTAGCGTGGCGCGTCGCGGTCACCGCTGCCTCGCTCGCATATAGCTTGGCCACTGCCGCTTCCTGTGTGAACGGCCTGCCTTGGTCCTTGAGCCATGCGGCCTTGTAGACGAGCAGCCGTGCGGCATCCGCCATCACCTGGAGATCGGCGAGCTTGAATGCGACCGCCTGATAGGAACCGATCGGCTTCCCAAAGCTCGTGCGTTCTTGGGCATAGGCGAGAGACTCTTCGAGGCACGACTCGATCACGCCGAGCGCCATGGCAGCGATGGCGATGCGCCCATCGTCGAGCGTTGCGAGGAACTGGCGGAAGCCGCGGCCGCGCTCACCGAGCAGGTTCTCCTTCGGGACACGGCAGTCCACGAACGTCAGGGGGTGCGTGTCTGAAGCGTGCCATCCCATCTTCCGATAGGGAGGCTCCACGATGAAGCCCTCCGTGCCTGACGGCACGATGATCGTCGAGATCTCGTCAGGTCCGGTGCGTGCCGTGATCGTGACGAGGGACGTGATGTCCGTACCCGAGTTCGTGATGAACTCCTTTGAGCCGTTGATCACCCACTCATCACCGTCGAGCTCTGCTTTCGTCGCCGTCGCCCCTGCATCGGATCCGGCATCGGGTTCGGTGAGGCCGAAACCAGCGAGTGCTTTCCCCGCAACGAGGTCCGGGAGCCATCGTTGCTTCTGTTCGGGTGTCCCGAACTCATGGATCGGATTGATCCCGAGGCCCACCGCCGCTTCGAGCGTGATACCCATCGACTGGTCGGCCCGTGAGAGCTCTTCGATAGCGATGCACAGGCTCGTGAAGTCGCCACCGGCACCACCCCATTGTTCGTCCGCCGTGATACCGAACAGGCCGAGGTCGCCCATGTCCCGCACCACCTCGGTCGGGAAGCGGTGCTCAGCATCCCACTGTTCAGCGAACGGGGAGATGTGCGACGCGGTGAACTCGCGCATCATGGCTCGCAGCGCAGCGTGTTCGTCGGTGAAGAAGAAATTCATCTGGCCTCCTGGCGGCGAGGATACATGCCTTGTCGCCTCGCTGCTGATGGTCGTAGGGCGTTGTAGCCTACGCGCCATGAAACGCTGGTTCTGGCTGATCGATCTGCTCGTTGTCATGAGCTTCGTGGTCATCGGGCGCGACAGCCACGGCTTCGCGAACGACTGGGCCGAGACTGCTCGCGTGGCGCTTCCGTTCATCCTGGCACTCTCGATGGGTATCGGTACGGTCATGGCATGGACTGATCCTGTTCGATGGATGGCCGGTCTCGGTATCGCCGCAATGACGGTCGTCGGCGGCCTCCTGCTCCGCAGGTACCTCTTCGATGGCGGCACGGCGACCACTTTCGTGCTGCTCACCACGGGATGGATGATCCTGTGGATGGTCGGATGGAGGCTCGCGTACATGCTGATCTCGCGTGTGCGGTCGCGGGCCGAAACCGCGACGTGACCTAGCATTGCGCCATGGATACCGCAGTTTCACTCGTCCAGAGCTACCTCTTCTCGAACGGCTTTTTCACCGTCACGGAGTACCCGATCCTCGAAACGATGGCATATGGTGACGTGCGCACTGTCACCGACATCGACGTGCTTGGGCTGCGGCCACCGGGTGCTGGCGACTCGGACAGAGCCACGAAGACGTCCGGGATCGTGATCGAACCGGATCCGCTGCTCGATCTCTCGGACGAGTACACGGAGGTCATCATCGGTGAGGTGAAAGAAGGTGCCGCCGAACTCAACAAGGCGGCCCGCGACCCGGCCGTTCTGCGCGCCGTGCTCGATAGGTTCGGCGCGATGCCCGCAGCTGAGGCCCAGCAGGTTGTCGAGGAGCTGTCCCGTGAGGGTGTGGCGATACATCCGAACGGTCTGGTGCGCTTCCGGCAGATGGTGTTCGCCTCCCAACGTCCGAACAAGCGACATGTCAAGTACACATGGGTCAGCCACGGGCACATCGTCGACTGGATGCGGGAGCAGCTCAGGATCCATTGGGATCAGATGAAAACGATCCAGTCGAAGAACCCGACGCTCAGCTACATGATCCTGTACGAGAAGGCGCTCCGCGGCGAGGATTGACCATGTTGCGCATCGTTCTGTGGGAGCCGGAGATCCCTCCCAACACGGGGAACCTGATGCGGCTTGCTGTGAATACGGGCTCGTCGCTACACCTGATCGAGCCGCTCGGGTTCGCGCTCGACGACGCGCGTATGCGCAGGGCGGGTCTCGACTACCGCGAGTTCGCTGACGTGTCGATATACCCGTCGTGGGATGCATACGTCGACCAGACGCTGGATCTCGGCAGGGTCTTCGCGTTCACCCAACACGCACAGCGCATCTACACGGAGGTAGCGTTCGCCTCGGGCGACACGCTCCTGTTCGGGAAAGAGTCGACTGGGCTCTCAGAGGAGGTCATGGCGCACGATGCTATCACCGACATGCTTCGCATCCCGATCGCCTCGATGGGACGTAGCCTCAATCTCGCGAACGCAGTCGCCATCGCCACATACGAGGCGTGGCGCCAGAGCGGCTTCGCCGATCCATAGCCCAACGGGTCTCTGGTACCGTCCTGGGATGATCCATCGCACACCGATCAAGGTCCGCTTCTACGAACTCGACCCGTATCGGCATCTCAACCACTCCGTGTACATCCAGTACTTCGAGGTGGGCCGCATCGACCTGTTCAGCGCGTTCGGCGGGACGCTCGGCGACATGGAGGACCTCGGCACCCAGAGCGTCGTCACCGGCATCACGACCCGGTTCCTGGCGCCAGGGGTCGAAGGCGACGAGCTCATCGTCGAGACATGGGTCGAAGAGATCAGACGTGTGACTGCGACGTTCGGTCAGCGGATCATTCGCGACGGTGCTTCTCCGGATGTACTTGCGACCCAGACCGTTACCGCGGCATGTACGACGTCGGCGGGACGACCGACGAGATTCCCAGCCGATCTACTTGCCGGGATGGAACCGTATCTCGCGAGAGAACGGTGACACCCTCCGTCGAGCAACTCGAGCTGGCTGCCACAGCGACGTTCTCGCCTGCCGAAACGACGATGATCGGCGGATGGCGGGTTGCGAGGACCGGAGGGTTCACGAGAAGACTGAACTCGGCGACCGCTGTCGGCATTGCCGAGACATCTTTTGACACCAAGGCTGCGGTTCGTGCATGGCTTGCAGAGCACGGCGCACCGCTCGTTGTGCGGGTCACGCCGCTGACGGACCCTGGCACGGCCGAGTCGTGTGAGCGCAACTGGTACCTCGAGAAACGTGACGGGACAGTGGTGATGGTCACGAGCATCGAGCGACGTACGGTCCCGCACCGTGTTGCTGTGATCGATCCGCGCGATGCTGGGTTCAGACACGACCTCGCGACCCTCGACGGGCGACGGCAAGCCGTCGATGCCAACTGGGCCGGCATCGTCGATCGTGCCCTCCCTGACGCTGCAGGCGTGTGGATCGGAGGTGTAGCGGTTGCATACGTGGCGGTGAACGGAACCATCGCGTACGTGTATTCCCTTGCGGTGCATCCTGGGCAGCGTCGCGGCGGCATCGCTACACAGATGATGGAGACAGCTCACTCGTGGGCTGTCGAGCGCGGCGCTCATGTCATGGCACTTCAAGTACTCGGAACGAACACGGCTGCACGCGGGTTGTACGAGCATCTCGGCTACACCGAGGCGTACCGATACCACTATCTCGAGGCGGTTGTGCATCGATGACGCAGAACCAACGATCGACCGAGGAGGCTGCATGCGTGCTACGAGCGTAG
>CAYLIR010000080.1:0-7334 GCA_964383515.1 uncultured Acidimicrobiaceae bacterium | reverse complement strand
ACCGGCTACGCGGGGCAGATCCCGAAGCTCCCAAGCTTCTCCTGATCCCGCACCTCGACGTGGTCCCAGCATCACGTTCTGACTGGAACCACGATCCGTTCGCCGGAGACATCGCCGACGGGTTCATCTGGGGCAGGGGAGCGGTCGATATGCTGAATGTCACCGCCGCGATGGTTGCCTTGTTCAAAGCACTCGCCGATGGTGCCTCCGCTCGCCGATCGGAGACGTCATCCTTGCGGCCGTCGCCGATGAAGAAGCAGGCGGCCGCTATGGGGCAGAGCACCTCGTCGACCATCACTGGGACCTCATCGCTTGCGACATGGTGTTGACCGAGGTCGCGGCGCCGACACTGGAGGGCGAGCACGGCACATCCTTGCCCGTGACCGTCGCCGAGAAGGGCCCCGCATGGCGTACGGTCACTGCACGCGGAGTCTCAGGCCACGGAAGCCAGCCCTTTGCACGCAACAATGCCGTGGTAGAGCTCGCCTCTGCAGTTCACGACATCGCAACGACACCCCAACCGACGCGCATCACCAAGGAATGGAAGGCGTTCGTGCCACATCTCCCTCTCGACGCCGACCTGCGCGACAGCCTCCTCGACGCGGAGCGGGTCGATGCAGCCATCGAACAGATCGCTGCCAAGGACCCGACCCTTGCCCGATGGATCCACGCTTGCACACACCTCACCTTCTCACCGAACGTGTTCGCTGGCGGATCGAAAGCGAACGTTGTACCGGCGAGCGCGTCCGCGGACATCGACATCCGGCTTCTCCCTGGCCAGCATGCAGGAGATGTCGCTGCCCACCTCCGCACGGCACTCGGACCGAACCGCTTCGATACCTTCGACATCCAGCCCGTACTCGAGATGGAGGCGAACTCCTCACAACCCGCCGGTGTGCTCTGGGACGCTATCGAAGCGGCGAGCGAGGTTCACACGGGATCGCGCGTTCTCGCCCCCACATTGACACCGGTCGCGACCGATGCGCGATTCTTCCGCGCCAAAGGGATACCGGCGTTCGGCGTCGGCTTGTTCGACGGCTCGGTGAGCTTTCCTGAGATGCTCGCGATGTTCCACGGTGCCGATGAACGCGTATCCGTTACATCGGTGCGGCGAACGACAGCGTTCCTGGCCACGGTCGTGCAACAGTTGGCTCGCGCACGAGACAAACGGTGAACGAGCCATAGGTCGAGGATCGCCAGATCACACGGTCACCCCCACGAGACCAACTGCTACCTTCGGACTGAAGCAGGTCGTCTTCTCCGGAAGCACGATGCCTGTAGACGCTGTTGCAACGATGTCTTCCATTGCAAGGTCACCCATGATCGCCACCGCACATGCACCGCTGTCGATCATCTCGAAGGCATCTGCCTCTCGGGTCGCGAAGCCTTGCACCCACACGTCGAGCGGTTCGAGAACGTGGTCACGGAGGGTTACCGAGCTGATCCTTGACAGCGGCCCCACCGCACGGTCGTCGACGACGGACAACAGATACGATCTCTCGTGATCGACGATAGCGACGTCGCCGGGTGCAACGGCGTCCCCCCGGGTGTAGACCCTACGGGCAACGGACCCAGGTAGGTGCTCGTGATCCAACCCGCGACCACCGAGCACGCGATGCTGTGGGACGACATGCAGACCTGCTGCAGCAACGTCCACCACGAGAGCGAGTATCGAGGGGGCGAGGCCGTTGCGCCGCGCATGCTCGCGTGCAGCTGCGATACGGTGATGCCCATCGATCACGACGAACTCCGTGTCTGCATCCAGGCCGTGGGCATAGTTCTGCGGCAGCGCGGCGATCGTGTGACGCTCATCGCCGTATGCAACAGTCCGCATAGGCCGCTCACCATCGTCGGTTGGAAGCCGAAGCCCATTGAGCGATGCTACGACGACCGGTTCGAGGAACGCGCCTGCCCGCTCGATGTCTGCGCTGCACGCCGCAACAGCCGATGCCATGACCGCCTCGTGCGCATGGAGCGAGGACTGGTTGAGATCGAGAAGACCGACAACGCCCGCCAGCGATGGCACGCCAGGGCGATCGATGGTATACGAGACGTAGGCGGGCGGCTCTTCGACCATGACGGATCGATCGAGCATCGCTCTGCATCTGTGCTCACCGCGCAGGTACGTGCCGGGTTCGTATGGGGCGTGCAACGCTCTGACCGAGATAGGATTATGGACTCCGGGAGTCCGATCAGATGCCAAGCGCGTCGGCTCCCCATAGGAAGTGATCGCCTCGGCCGTATACACGAGTGGTTGAAATGGGTGGAACATGATGCAGCAGGATGGTACGCCGGATCCAGCATCGTTGGGCACCGTCGTGTTCGATCTCGATGGTGTCGTGTACGTCGATTCACATGGTGTCGAGGGAGCCGGCGAGGCACTCTACGCGCTGCAGCACGCCGGATGGCATATCGTGTTCGCTACCAACAACGCCACGCGAACTCCCCAAGCCGTCCTCGAGAACATCGAGAGCAGGACCGGTTTTCGTTCGCCAGACGCGGACATCGTGACCTCAGCAATGGCCGCATCGCACTGGGCACGACAACACCACGATCGGGCCTTCGTCGTCGGCGAGCCAGGACTCGTCGAGACATTGGAACAGGCTGGCCTCACGATCGTCGACGATGCCAGTGCAGAGTGCGTCATCGTTGGACTCGACAGGCAGATCTCCTACGCGAAGCTCGATGCGGCCTCACGGCTGATACGCAACGGCGCAACGTTCATAGCGACGAACACGGATGCAACGTTCCCTACACGCAGCGGGCCTGCACCGGGAGCGGGCGCGATCGTCGCCGCCGTGCATACTGCAAGCGGTGTCGAAGCTGTCGCATGCGGCAAACCAGCAGATCCCATGGTGGCGCTCGTGCGCGACAAGATCAAGGGACCGGACATTCTCGTCGTTGGGGACCGTCCAGAAACCGATCTCGCCATGGCTCGTAGAGCTGGCTGGACTGCTGTCCTCGTCCTCACCGGGGTCACGACGCCAGACACCGCGATCGCGCCACAACACGCTCCGCACGCCACGATCCCATCGATCGCCGAACTCCCCGCCCTCCTTGCGAGCCGAACAAGCAAAACACCCCACAGCCAGCGATAATGGGCCTATGACCAACCACCATCTGGACCCGGCCACACCGAAAGACGATGCAGAGATCACCGCACTGATCCACGCTGATCCTGCAGACGCTCCCCAGCTCGCAGAAGATCTCGCGGATCGTCTCAACCGGGATCTCGACCGTGCCATACCGACGAGCCAAGACGTTTCTGGAGATGCATCCTGACCAGGAGAAGGCTCGACTCCGAACTCGTGAGACGCAAGATCGTCGAGAGCCGCACCGAGGCGCGCAAGGCCATCGACGCCGGGCTCGTACGCGTAAACGCGAACGCCTCGCCGAAGCCTGCAACCCTGGTGTCCCCTCAAGACGCCGTCCATCTCGAGGCGAGACCTGAACGGTTCGTCAGTCGCGCCGGGAGGAAACTCGAGGCGGCTCTCGATGCCTTCCCCATAGCTGTTGCTGGTCGACGCGCCATAGACGTCGGCGCCTCGACCGGCGGCTTCACGGACTGCTTGCTCCAGCGTGACATCGCGTGCGTCGTCGCCCTCGATGTCGGCTACGGTCAAATCCACTGGCGCATCCGCAACGATCCCAGGGTGTCCGTCATCGAGCGAACCAACATCCGTCACGCCGAGCCGACCGAGATCGGCGCACCGTTCGATCTCGTCGTTGCCGACCTTTCCTTCATCTCTCTCATCACGGTCGCCGATGCTCTCGTGGATATCGGTGCCGAAGAAACAGACTATGTACTGCTCATCAAGCCGCAGTTCGAGGCAGGCAAGGAGCGCGTGGGCCGGGGTGGCATCGTGCGCGACCCCAGCGTGCACCACGATGTCGTGCGCGCCGTTGCCGACCACTACGCATCGATCGGCCTCGGGATGCAGGGCCTCATCACATCTCCGATCACCGGAGCAGCAGGGAACACCGAGTACGTCGCATGGTTCTCCCACAACTCCGGTACCGTGCACGAAGACGCCATAGCAACACTCACCAAAGGATCGACGCCGTGAAACGGGTGCGGATCGTCGTACGCAACGACAAGCCACAAGCAGACGAGATAGCCCAGGATCTCATCTCCATGCTCAACCAACGCTCGGTCGAAGCTGCCCCCGATCTCGAAGACCCGCAAGCGATCGTTGCGATAGGCGGGGACGGCACCGTCCTGGCCGCTGCGGCAGCCGCGCTCGACCTTGGCGTACCCCTCTGCGGTGTCAACGTCGGGAGGGTCGGGTACCTCGCCGAATTCAAGACAACCGAGATAGCAGATCTTGCTACGGCGATCGCTCTCGATACGTATTCCGTTGCATATCACAGCACCGTCGCTGTGGCATCTGGCGACAAGTCGGCACTCGCGATCAACGATGTCGTCGTCGAGAAGGTGATCAGCCAGCGCATCATCGAAGTTGCGGTACAAGTGAACGGCAACGACCTCGCGTCCTACCGCACCGACGGGATCATCGTTGCTTCGCCGCTCGGGTCGACCGCCTATTCACTATCGGCGGGAGGACCGGTCGTCGACCCCTCCCTCGACGCCCTCATCGTGACGCCTATCGCGCCGCACAGCCTCCTGACGCGCCCCGTCGTCCTTGCCCCGGACGCGGTCGTCACGTTGCGAGTACTCGTCGACAGACCGGCGCGCATCAACGTCGACGGCCGTGAGCTGTGCGTGCTTCCGCCCGACCAGAAGATCACGATCCAGCGCGGACCATCCAAGGTCGGGTTCCTCAGCCTCGGCAGGCATCCGTTCCCCGAGGCTGTCCGCGAACAGTTCGGCCTCGGCGATGTTGGATGAGATACGGGCACACAACGTCGGCCTCATCACCGACGCCGTGCTCACACCTGCGCCCGGGCTGACCGTCATCACAGGCGAAACAGGCGCTGGCAAGACGCTGATACTTGGAGCGCTGCGTCTGGTCACGGGCGCCCAAGCCTCCAAGGCGGCGATCGGCCCGCACGCCGACACGGCCGATGTCTCAGCACGTTTCGTCGACGATTCCGGTGGCGAACAGACCGTGCGCCGAGTCGTCGGCACGAAACGCTCACGCGCGTACCTGAACGGTGTTCCCGCCACCGCCGGGGAGCTCACAGCCGCGATCGGCCCACTCGTGACGATCATCGGCCAACACGACCAGCACATGCTTGCCAGCGGCCAAGGCATCCGTTCCCTCATCGACGCGAGCTTCACCGATGCCCAGCGTGCCGTGTACCGGCGCTATCGCGAAGCGTTCACCGAACTTCGATCACTCGAAGCCGAGCGCGATGCTCTGGGATCCGATCGGAGAGGGCTCGAGCGCGAGCTTGCCATGACCCGGTTCCAGGCCGAGGAGATCGACACAGCAGGTTTCGCCGTAGGAGACGAGGAAGCCTTGCGAAGTCGGCTCGAGCGTCTGCGCAACGCTGAAGAGCTCTCCCAGGAGCTGACCGTCGCTTCCCAGGCACTCGGAGATGACGGCATCGAGAGTGCGGTCGCTGCCGCAGCGACCGCGCTCGAACGGGTCGTGCGCATCGATCCCGATGCCGGCGAGCTCCTCAACCGCATCACCGACGCAGCGACCGCGATCAGCGAGATCGCAGGAGACGTCGACCGGTATGCCAGCGGCGTTACGGCAGACTCATCGGAACTCGCATCCGATGAGCAGCGCCTCGCGCTACTCGCCGACCTCAAGCGCAAGTACGGCGACACGGTCGCGGACATCGCTGCCTTCGCCGAAGAGGCAAAACGACGCACAGCGTCGATCCAAGCGCGTCTTGCATCTGCCGATACGCTCGAAGAAAGCATCAACGGCGCCATGGCGGCCAGGTCAGAAGCCGCCGCAGCCCTCACCGTGATCCGCACCGCGGTGGCCTCAGCGGTATCGGTGGAAGCGACACGCCACCTGCGAGATCTCGGTTTCGCCGACCCCGTCGTCACCATCGTGGTTGCACCGAAGGAACCAGGGCCCCATGGCGCCGATCGGATCGAGATCCTCTTCGCATCAGACTCGTCCCTGACGCCCGCGCCGATTGGCTCGGTCGCATCTGGTGGTGAGCTCTCGCGACTCGTGCTCGCGGTGACACTCGCCTGCGGAGCTGGTGCAAGCGACGTGATCGCGTTCGACGAGATCGACGCGGGCATCGGCGGCGAGACCGCCTTGGCCATGGGGGAGAAGCTCGCCTCGCTCGCCCAGACGAACCAGGTCATCTGTGTCACGCATCTCCCGCAGGTCGCTGCGCACGGCGACCACCACTTCGCTGTCGTGCGCACGGGCACGACAGCGACACTCGAAGCCCTCGACGGCGACCGTCGCGTCGCGGAGATCTCGAGGATGCTCGCAGGGATGAAGGATTCTCGAACAGCGCGCAAGCACGCAAGGGAGCTCCTTGCGCGCGCTGTATCGGACAGAGCCGATCTGGAGTCAGCATGACGCGTTGTCGAGCCTGGTATCATCAGACCTTCCCAGGCGGAGGATGGACGTGACCAAGCACGTATTCGTAACCGGCGGGGTGACGTCAAGCCTTGGCAAAGGCATCACCTCGGCATCGCTTGGACGACTCCTCAAAGCACGGGGATTGCGCGTCGTCCTCCAGAAACTCGATCCGTACATAAACGTCGATCCCGGCACGATGAACCCCTTCGAACACGGCGAGGTGTACGTCACCGACGACGGCGGCGAGACCGATCTCGATCTCGGCCACTACGAACGATTCGTCGGGGAGCGGCTCAGCCGGGACTCGAACGTGACCACAGGGTCGATCTATCAGTCCGTGATTCGCAAGGAACGCCGCGGCGACTATCTCGGTGCCACCGTACAGGTCATTCCCCACATCACGAACGAGATCAAGTCGAGAATCCGCAAGCTCGGCCAGCGCGAGGACGTCGATGTGGTCATCACCGAAGTCGGTGGCACGGTTGGCGACATCGAGTCTCTCCCGTTCCTCGAAGCGATCCGACAGGTGCGCAAGGACATCGGCGACGAGAACGTGTGCTACATCCATGTGACGCTCGTCCCCTACCTGTCGACGAGCGAAGAGCTCAAGACGAAGCCGACGCAGCACTCGGTAGCTGAGCTTCGTTCTCGGGGCATCCTCCCAGAGGTCATCGTCGTGCGGTCGGATCGTCCTATCGACGACAGTGCTCGGCGCAAGATCAGCCTGTTCTGTGATGTCGAAGCCGACGCGGTCATCAACGCCCTCGACGTTCCCAACATCTACGCCGTTCCTCTCGCCCTCCACGAAGCAGGCCTGGACAAGGTGGTATGCAGGGAACTGCAGCTCGACAGCCCGGATCCGGACCTCGA
>CAYLIR010000079.1:0-7350 GCA_964383515.1 uncultured Acidimicrobiaceae bacterium | reverse complement strand
GTCCTGGTGTGATTGGCTGCGAGGGGGCGGGATAGGTGTGGATCGGTTGGTCGGCGCGGGTGATGGACACGATCATCGCTCCCCCCCGTCCTCTGAGGTCCAGGTCGGTCAGGGACTTGCCAACCACGGGTGAGTTCGGTGCGACGACGTACCTGCGAACCTGGAACCCCGTCGAAGGATCTCGAAAGAGCGTGTCGAAGAATTCGCCGAGGCCCGGGTGGGTTGCGTATTCAGCGATCTTGAGACCGCCTACGAGTTCGGGTGTCACGACTCCTCTTGCCCCGGCGAGCTTCAGCTTCGTCTCCGTCTGCTGATCGATGGCCCGTGCGTAGACGGGAATCTCGCTGCACAGGGCGTGAGCAGATAGCGTGATGACGAGGTTGTCGCTCGATGACGCGACGCAGGCGATGAGCGAGCGCGCCTCGCTGATTCGGGCACGTTCGAGGGTCTCGTTTCGGGTGGCGTCGCCTTCCACGGTGAGGAAGCCGTCCTCGATCGCCTGCTCCACTCCGTCTGGGTTGTCCTCAACGACGACAACGGGAACCCCCTGGCGGTTGATCGCCGCGGCAGCCGTCGACCCGACCCTCCCGTATCCACATACGATGACGTGGTTGGTCGCCTTAGCGATGTCCTTGAGCATCTTGCGCCGCCTCCGATGGTCTGATCCTATGACGACGGCGAAACCGTACTCCATGAGTGCCGTACCCGTGTAGAGGGCTGCTCCCATCCCCGACAGGAGCACGATCACGAGCCACAGTTTCGTTGCGCCAGTGAGTTCGGGCACGGGACTGGCGAAGCCGAGCGTCGTGATGGTGACGATGGTGAGGTAGGCGGCATCGCCGACGTCCAGTCCCGCAATGGCGACGAAGCCGAGCGTTCCGACGATGGTGACGACCAGGAGGGCGACGAGCCCGACCTTCAAGTTGCTCGGCAGATTCACTGTTGCGAGCCATGCTCGAAGTCTTCCGGCTCGATGCGGTCAAGGAACTCTCGGAACTTGGCGATCTCGTCTTCGGCTGTTTCGTCGCGGATGTGAACGCCAGCTTCGTCGAGGAGATCCCGGGATGCGAACACGGGCGCATGTGTGCGTACCGCGATCGCAACCGCATCGGATGGGCGCGAGGAGATGGTGTGGAGGTCATCACCCAGCTTGATTGTGAGGTCAGCGAAGAAGGTCCCTCCGCGCAGTTCCGTCACGACGACCTCGGCCACCTTCGCTCCAAGCTCGTCGATGATCGATGCGAGGAGGTCATGGGTGAGGGGCCGCTCGGGGCGAACACCATCGTGGGCGAGTGCTATCGATGTGGCTTCCGGAGTGTTGATCCAGATGGGGAGATAGCGCTCGCCGTCGTGCTCGCGCAGTAGCAGGATTGGCGTGTTCGTCGGCAGTTCGATTCGGATACCAATGAGATCCATCGGAATCAGGTCTGTCATGTCACCACCCTATCACCGCCCGGCCGTTTGGGCATCACGAGGAGAAGACGATGCTCTCGAAGACATCAGGATGCTTCGAGAGTACACCGATGTCGAGCGCGGCCCAGATAGAACCGAGGTTTCGGTACTTGCCTTGCCAATCCATGCCATAGCCGAGGAGGTACTCGTCCCCGACCTCGAAACCGCGATACTCGAGGGGGACATCGACGATCCTGCGCGGTGCCTTGTCGATGAGCGTCACAGTGCGCAAGGATCGAACACCGCGGGCCAGCATCATCTTGCGTATCGTGGCCAGCGTGAGCCCGGTGTCCACGATCTCGAGCACGAGGAGCACGTCCTTGCCCTCGAGCGGAACCGAAACGTCCATAGCGACCGACACTCTCCCGTCCCGTCCGAAGCGGGTCAGGGCGAGGAAGTCTGTCGTGAACGTGTGCGGCAGTTCGTTCATGAGATCTTTGAGGAAGATGACCGATCCAGTGAGCACCGCAACGACGATGAGCTCATCTGAGGGAGCATCGTTGGTGATCGCAGCGCCGAGCTCAGCCACTCTCCTGGCGATCGTCTCGCTTGTGATGACCTGCGTGAAGGCAGCGCTCATGTATCCCCTGCCATGCTTCCGGGGATCGCTTCTCGGATCCATCTGCCGATGATCGCCGATTTCGGGAGGTCCTGGAGCGTTGATGTCATCCATCTGCCGTCGTTGAGGGGTTGCATAGCAGCGAGACGTCGCTGGCGGCTCTCCGGCACCTCGGGAGTTTCCGTGATTGCCCCTCCGCCCTGTTGGCTGAAGAGCGGTCTGAGCCATCGGTCATTGACGGAGTAGGTGCTGAACGCCCAGTCGATGATCTCGCGGGTGTCGGCAAAGTGGTCCTCGGATCCCATGACGACGCTGTAGATCGTACGTCCTCCCTGCTCTGTCACGTCGAGGAGAACCTTGTTGGCCCACGGGGTGTCGCCTGTCTTGAGGCCGAGCGTTCCGGGATAGGCACCGAGAAGCTTGTTCGTATTGACGAACGTTCTTGTCTCTCCGTCTGGGCCTTCGGGCATGGTAACGATCCTGATCCGGCTGATCCTCTTGATCTCTGGATAGTCCTGTGAGGCGATGATGATCGACAGGAGATCGCGCGCTGTCGAGTAGTGCTCAGCGTTGTCGAGGCCGTTCGGATTGGCGAAGTGCGTGTTCATCAGGCCGAGATCGCGGGCTTTGGCGTTCATCATGGTGACGAATCTGTCGATGGAGTCACCGCCTACTCGGTAGCCGAGGGTCAAGGCAGCATCGTTTCCGGAACGCACGAGCATCGCGATGAGGAGATCACCGACCGTCCACTCCTCTCCTTCCGTGAGGCCGGCCTTCGAGCCGCGCGTGCGCGTCGCTATCTCAGGTACGACAACCACGTCGTCGAGGTCTGTGTTGTCGATGACCACCATCGCGGTGAGCACCTTCGTTACGGAGGCCATCGAAGCTGGTACGTCGGCGTTCCACGACGCAAGGACGACAGCAGCGTCAGCGTCATATACGATCCACCGTTCAGCGGAGAGCTTCGGCGGCGGGTTCGAGTCCTCCCTTGCAATGGGCGCAACCGGCAGGGCAGGCCCGAGCAAGGACGCGGTCAGCGCGAGCGAAGTGACGAGTGTGGCGATCATCAGTGCTCGAGGAGTTTCCGGAGTCGGCTGCGCACGAACGTCTCTTGTATCAGCGCCGAGGCTTGAGCGGTGTCCGCGAGGATCTCCCCCGATCGTTTCTGGTTGTCCGGATTGCGGTGGCGGAGCAGTGGTGCGACGAGCTGCCCGAGGAGGTCAGCCTGTTTCTCGGAGGCGAGCCGCAGACCGCGGAGATGGCGTGGCTCGAGCCCGCGGGTCAACAACCTGTGTGCCGCTCGCGCTATCTGCAGGTCCGCGTCGGTGAACATCAAGCGTCCGTCCGGTAGCTCGGTGGGAGCGAGGAGCCCCTCGGCGATCACCGCGGTGAGGTCGTCTCTGCTGAGTCCCGATGATCGCGATATCTCTGTCTCAGACAACGAAACCCCCGATGAGGCGAAGTAGGCCTCTGGCGGTATGCCATGATCTGGGGCCACAGGAGATGCTTCGCCTTTCTCCCATGCCGTCAGCTTCGACTTGATGACCTTGAGCGGGAGGAAATGATCGCGTTGCTCGGTCAGCACATACTGGATCCGTTCGATGTCTGCATCGGTGAACATCCGGTAGCCCGAAGACGATCGATTCGGTCGAATCAGGCCCTTTGACTCGAGGAATCGGATCTTCGAAACGGAGACGTCGGGGTACTCGGGACGGAGGAGATTGATCACCTCGCCGATCGTGTGCGTCCGTTTTCGTGAACTGGAGACCGCCCGAAGATCAGCCATGGCCCTTGCTCACTCGCAGTCGGAATTTCCCGATCATCAGCAGGTCGTCGATCGAGAGCGATCCTCGTGCGTGGCGGACGCCGTTGATATAGGTGCCGTTCGTGGAAGCGAGGTCGGTGATCGTCAGGCCGTCGTCGGTGACCCGTAGAACAGCGTGCTCTCGAGATACCGTGACATCGGGCAGGTAGATGACGCTCGTGGCGCCTCTTCCAGCGATGGATTCACCTTTCCCGAGCACGTAGGTCAGCCCCGCCTGGGGCCCGCCTTCGATCGTCAGCGCCCACGCAAAGGCACCCTCGACCCTGGCCGTGCCCCTATCGTCGGTGTCGGTGTCTGACGTGGGTTCCCACGACAACGTTGGATCGGCATCGATCTCGACGTTGTCTGGCAGCGGTTGTTCGACGTTCGTCATGGGGCAAGCTTACCGCGTAACCCTCTATGACGGGTTGAACGTCTTCTTGCTACTGAGCGGTCTCGCGATAGGTGGCAACATCCATGAGCGCCTCGAGTTCAGAGGGATCGGTCGCTTCGATCACGGCGAACCACCCGTCGCCGAACGGATCCGAGTTGACGAGCTCAGGGCTGTCCTCGAGTGTCGCATTGGTCTGGACGATGGTGCCACACACAGGGGCGTAGACGTCGGAAACGGACTTGGTGGACTCGACTTCGGCGATCGGCTCGCCCGCCGTCACTTCGCGGCCGACCTCGGGGAGTTCGACGAATACGATATCTCCGAGTGCATCCTGGGCGTAGTCTGTGATACCCATGGTCACGAGCGTCCCGTCAGCGCGGATCCATTCGTGGTTCTCTGTGTATCGCAGATCTTCGGGAAATTCCATTCGTCCTCCTCGGGTCTAGCCGTATCCTACCGCGCCTCGGTGATCGCCTTCTGCAGGTCCGTTGCGTAGCTCCCTGCTACCCAGTAGTACATGACGAGACCGGGGATGCCGGTGATCCACGCGCCGACGATGAGGGGACTCGTCGAGAAACCGGTGCCCACGTAGAACAGGGTGATCGAGACATAGAGCAGGAGTGTGGCCGCCTTGCCGAGCCACCGAACATCGAGTTTCGCAACACCGTGGCGCCAACCGTAGAGCGCACCGAGGCCGATGAGCACTTCCCTGACGATCAGCGCCGTTGCGAAAGCGACAGGAAGCACACCAGCGATGAGGCCGGCGATGACGGCGGTTGCGACGGCGAGACGGTCTGCGAGCGGGTCGAGGAACTTGCCTACTTCGGTGACCTGGTGGAGCTTGCGTGCGAGGTACCCGTCGATCCAGTCCGTGGCCCCGATGACGCCGAGGAGGAGTCCTGCCCATCCGTAGGAGCCATCGGCGACCAGCCACACGAACACCGGAATGAGCGCCAGCCGGATGAGCGAGATGGCGTTCGGTACGTTCCAGAGATCTGAGATCACGAAACCTTGACCACCCTGAACTTCACCCGTGCAAGCTCTACCTCGTTCATGCTCACCACGAACGCGTATCCCTTTGCCTCCGGGAACGTGACGTTGTGGAAGGGTGAGACGATGGGGACGATGCTCGGCGAGCCGGGTGGGAGATTCGGTGGTGCGCCAACACGCAGCTTGCCTTTCGCCATCACTCCGAGTTCTGTACCGTCCTCATCCACCAACGTGATGGTGAGCTCGAGGTCTTGCTGCCGTTCGTCAGGTCCTACTTCAGCGATCATCGCCAAGGCAACCATACGATGTGTGGCTGGCAGCTGGCGTACCGAGATCGTGTCGAATCCACCTCCGAGCACGAACAGCTTTCCGCTCTGAACCTGTGCTGCGTCTGCCAGCATCGCCGATGTGAGTTTCATTCGTCCTCGTTTCTTCGTGCGAACGTGTACGTGCAGCCAGCGGGATCCGTGGCCCTGGTGACCTCCGTCTCCACGGGCTTGCCACGATGGTACGCCCTGTCCAGAGCGTTGTCCCGACGTAGGCGGTCGATGCCCGTGCATGCCATGGTGCGACGATAGCGGCGCACCATGGCAAGACACGCGTGTGGTCAGGCCGCTTGCGTTGGCTCGAACTCAGCTTGGAAGAAGCGCAAGCTCTCCGGTTCGTAGGTGAACTGGAGGCCTCCGATCGAAGCGGCCTGTTCGTATACCTCGATCACGGATTCAGCAACGACATCCATGTGCGACTGTGTGTAGACCCGCCGAGGCACGGTGAGCCTGACCAGTTCGAGTTTCGGATGCCGATTCTCGCCGGTGCGCGGGTCTCGTCCGGCCGATACGATACCTCGTTCCATCCCGCGCACTCCCGAATCCACATAGATGGCCGCAGCAAGAGCCTGCGCCGGGAACTCATCTTGGGGTATGTGCGGGAGTATCGCTGCGGCATCGAGGAACACACCGTGGCCACCGATCGGCTTGATGACGGGGACACCGTACTTGATGAGTGTGTTGCCGAGATACTCGACCTGTCCGATGCGGGATCTGGCATGGTCGTCCGTGGCGACCATCTCGCGGATACCTGTCGCGAGGGCTTCCATGTCTCGCCCCGACATGCCACCGTAGGTGTGCAGACCCTCGAACGCGACGAGCAATGCGCGTGCTTTGCGTGCAAGATCGGGGTCGCGCAGGGCGAGGAAGCCCCCGATGTTGACGAGGTTGTCCTTCTTCGAGGACACCGTGGCACCGTGCGAGTTGTCTGCGATCTCTCGCAAGATCGAGGCGACCGTCCTGTCTTGGTAGCCCGCCTCGCGTTGCTGGATGAAGTAGGCGTTCTCAAGGGCGCGGGTGGCGTCGAGCATCACGAGGATGCCGTTCGCATTGCAGAACTCGTATACGGACGTGATGTTCGCCATGGACGCGGGTTGCCCACCTGCCAGGTTCACGTTCGTCTCGAACGAAACGTAAGGGATGCGGTCGGCCCCAACCTCATCGACCACTGCGGAAAGCTTCTCAAGGTCGATGTTGCCCTTGAAGGGATGCATCGACTCGGGATCGTGGGCCTCGTCGATGATCACGTCTACGAACGTGCCTCCCGCGTACTCCTGGTGGTACCGGGTCGTCGTGAAATACATGTTGCCTGGTATGACGTCTCCGGGCTTGATGAGGATCTGGCTCAAGAGGTGCTCGGCTCCCCTGCCTTGGTGCGTGGGTATCAGCTCTTCGTATCCATAGACGTCGCGTACGGCCTCGACGAGCTTGTAGAACGAACGAGCGCCGGCATATGCCTCATCGCCGAGCAGCATCGCCGACCATTGCCTGTCCGACATCGCTGTGGTGCCAGAATCGGTGAGGAGGTCGATGTACACATCGTCGCTCCTGAGAAGGAACGTGTTGTAGTGGGCGTTTCGTATCGCCGTTTCTCGCTCTGCCCGTGTGGTCATGGTCAACGGCTCGACCATCTTGATCTTCCAGGGTTCTGCCCAACTGCGCGGCATGGCTGTTCCTTTCTCTGTGGTTACCGTTCGGGTTGCGTGGTCGTGGTCATCGGACTGTGGATGTGGGATCTTGCTCCTGCGGTCATACGTTCTTGAGGGCGGCAGCGAGATCGGCCGTGATGTCGTGGCGGGGGGAGGCACCGACACCCCACCCCCCC
>CAYLIR010000078.1:0-7619 GCA_964383515.1 uncultured Acidimicrobiaceae bacterium | reverse complement strand
GGCGATCTGGCCATCTGGATCTTCATCCTCGCCGAACTGGCGATCTTCGGCATCAAGTGGATCGTCGTTGTCGGCGACAGCTCGAGCGACGAGCCGGATCCGTCCGCTGCTGCCTGGCGCCAAGTCTTCGCTGGCCAATTGGATCTTCTCCCGCTGAACGCGGCGACGTCGAACGCAGTGTTCGTTTCCGATGTCGAACCGGTCGGGCGGGCCTTGACCTCGTACGGCGACTCCTGGGAGCGCGTCGGGTGGAGGTACGAGGGGGAGCCCAGGGCCGGAAGCAGGGTGTTCGTCGCGGAGAATCCCTCGCCTGCGTGGGGCCCGCCACCGTGGAAGATCACCGAGTTCTCGAACGAGATCGGTGGTGACCTCGGTGTTGCAACATATGCCCCCGACACAGGACGCAGGTTGCAGGCCATTGCGGCGTTCATGGGGATCATCGGGTTGTTCGCACTCGGAATCGTTGCGAGGAAGCGCTCATGAAACGGTTCTCATTGCTCCTCATCGCAGCTGCGATCGCGGTGTTCGGGATCATGCAGGTTGGTGCTGACGATGCCCCTGTGCCCGACTTCGAGCTCGCCCGGGCGGACCAGGTCGATGGTGCCGAGGCGAACTCGACGGTGTGGTACTGCCCATGGATCGAAGCGGGGGAGATCCTGGATTCGAAGATCAGTGTTGCAACAGACGCCGATGCGGCCGTGAATCTCACATTGCTCGACCCTCTCGCGAATGCTGAGCCAACAGTGCTCAGTTTCGATCTGCTCGCCCAGAGTGCAACCGGCATCGATACTGGAGTCGTGCTGCGCAAGGGCGAATCGCCGGCGATCGTTGAGATATCCAATGGTCCTGCGGCTGCGGCATCGCTCCAGTGGGCCGATGGGCTGCTATCTGCAGAGAAGTGCACCGTGTCCGCGGCGAGCGAGTGGTATCTGACGGGCGGTTCCACCAAGACAGGGTCCTTCACGCAGCTTCGGCTGTTCAACCCGTTTGCGGACGACGCTGAAGTGGAGATCACCGCCCATTCCGAGTTCAACCTCGATTTGACCCCTGACCTCGAACAGATCGATGTACCGGGGAGGTCGTGGACGACGATCGACTTCGAACCGTTTCTGCCGTTCCGCGATGAGCTCGTGCTCAAGGTCACGGCAACAACAGGTTTGGTGATCCCCGCGATGGTTCGCACAGACGAACATGGCGAGGCAACCTGGAACGGTGCTTTGCCAGCACAGACATGGGAGTTTCCCGTCGTGGCCCCCGGACGGTTGGTGCCTTCGATCTCTGTAACTACCGCGGGCGACGATGACGTGACGATCTCTGTCGACGTCCTCACAGAGGGCGGTATCACCGTCGATGCGCGCGAGGTCACGATCGACTCGACCGCTCCTGGACTCATCCCGCTCGAGGATCTCGCCGATCCGCCGTTCGGCGTGCGGGTGAACGCGAGCGCGCCGATCGTGGCGACCGTTGTCGCCACTGTGTCGAGTGCGCCTGAGGGCGATGGTGAGGGAAGCCTCGAAGATGCGGCCCCGTCGACGACCGCTGCCAACTCCGAAACAACGGTTGTCGACGAGGAGGGTCTCGTCCGAGGGCTTGCAGGCACTACCGGAATCCCGGAGCGTTCCACGTCGTGGATCGTCCCGCTCGACACGCTTCCGGGCTCAGAGACGGTTCTCTGGATGATGAACAGCGGCGTCGATCCCGCAACGGTGAACGTCACTGCGCTCAGTGAAGATGAGTTCCTGTCCCAAGAGACCGTGCAGATAGCCCCTGGTACGGTCGTCCCGATATCGGTTCCCAGCGAGATCGGTGTCTTCGGATACAAGCTCGTGTCGGATGCACCGATCTCGGCAGCATGGGAGATCGTGGGCGACCACGGTGCGGCGCTTGCCTCAGGCATTCCTGCGGGATGAGTGGCGACGTCACACGACTTCTCCTCGTCCTGGTCGCCTTCGGTGTGGCCAGCATCGTTGCCCACGTGGCTCGCAGGGTCCAGAAACCGCCACATCCACCCCTTACGGTGCAGCCCGATGGCGATCGGCCCGGTGTCGTCCTCTTCACGTCGCTCGAATGCCCATCGTGTAGAGACGCGTTCGCGATGCTGCGCTCGAAGGGCCTGTCCTTCCGAGAGATCACCCACGAGATCGAGCCGCAGAGGTTCGAGGCGTGGAATGCACGTGCGGTGCCGCTCATCGTGGTACTCGATGCTGGGGGCAGGGTGACCGATACCATTGCAGGCGTTCCGTCCAAACGCAGGCTTGCTCGAGCGCTGCATACAGCCGGCATCGATGTCTCTCCATGAAATCCTTGGCTCACTCCGCGATCGACCGTACCGTTGGAGTCTCATGAGCACGCCATGTATCCGTTGTTCGAAGAGGGCTACGACGTTGCTGTGGTACGACCATCGGGCTGCCGAGGCCTACCTGGAGAACGCCACAGGCGACGAGCCTGCGTTTCTCGGGATGCTGCTGTGCTCGATGCACACCGAACGGTTCACCGCTCCGGTCGGTTGGAAGATCGTCGACAGGCGCGTCCACGACGCACCGCACTGCCGCGCGGTCGCTGCCCGCTGATGCCCATCGACCGCGAGGTGCTCGAAGCGATCCGCGAGATGGACGAACCACAGCTGCGTCGACTGTTCATGTTGACCAGGGCGCGCCTCGAGCGGAAAGGGCACGAGTTCCCCGAGATCGGGCCTGGCGTGAAGGTGCGCAAGCAGATGGTCAAGTGCGGGAAGGGATCCTGCACCGCGTGCCCGCACGGACCGTACATCTACGCGTACTGGACCGAGGACGGCCGACAGAGGTCGAAGTATCTTGGCAAGTACGAGGATCTTGTCGAGGAGGATTGATCGGTCAGGGCAAGAGCGAAGGATGAACGCTCGTTCACCAACGCTTGTGTCCAGGTAGGCTCCCCGGTGTGACCGCTACCGCACCTCCAAACGTTGACGGTGAGGCTGATCTTCCCGAGGAGTTCGACCCACCGCTCCCAGCGCGCCCGGGTGTTTCGAAATGGTTCGTGTTCGGCGCGATCGCAGCGCCCACGCTCCTCATCTTCCTCACGATGTCGGGGTTCCTTGGGCCGGTGTTCCGCGATGGGCAGCCATTGTGGCGTCTGCCCTACCTGTTCATAGCGAACACGCCAACCGGTGGCGACATGGGGGCTCATGTCCTGCTTCCGAAGGTACTGTCAGAGAGCCTTCTCCCCGCGGGGAAGCTTCTCGGATGGAGCATGGACTGGTACGCGGGCTTCCCCGTCATGTACTTCTACTTTCCGCTCCCGGCCATCGTGACAGTTCTGCTCGATCTCGTCCTTCCCTACGGAGTCGCGTTCAAGCTCGTGACGACCATGGGGCTCCTCGCGTTGCCGGTCGTGTCCTATTTCTTCGTGAAGCATCTCGGGTTCCCGAAGTTCACCGCCGCTGTTGCTGGTGTTGCCGGCGGGCTGTTCGTGTTCATGGAGTCCTACTCGATCTTCGGGGCGAACATCAAGTCCACATTGGCAGGGGAGTTCTCTTTCGGATGGTCGTTCGCGCTCTCGATCCTGTATGTCGGCCTCGTCGTGCGCAACTACCGCAATGACAAGGTGTTCGATCCGTGGGCTGGTGTCGTGCTCGGGCTGACCGCAACGGCACACATCATCACCACGATCGTCGTTGTTGTGGCGACGCTTCCTCTGGTGTTGGCTCCGTTGCAGCAGGCGTTCAAGGGAAAGGATGCCCTGCGAAGATCATTGCGCCGATCCATGGGGGTCCTCTGGACATACGCGGTCGGTTTCGGCCTATCTGCGTTCTGGTCTGTTGCCCTCGGCATCAACGTCTTCCAGGGCATGACGTCCGATATGGGGTGGAAACCGGTGACGACCATCGTCGGGAGCTACCAGAATCCGGGGTCACCGATTCCGGGCGAGTTCGTTCCCGTACTTGCTCTCGGCATCATCGGCATGGCGTGGACCTTGCTCCGCAAAGACCACGTCGGTATCGCCATATGGATGACACTGTTTCCGCTCGCTGGGTACTTCATCATCGCCGCTGTCAACTTCACGGTGCTGTACAACGCGCGGCTTCTTCCGTACTGGTTCTTCGGTATGTACATCTTTGCCGGAATCGCCGTTGCTCTTGCCGCAGCTGCGTTGGCACGCCGTTTCGCGAACGTCCCGAAGGCAACCCGGATCACCGGTGCCCTGGCTATCGCCGCGATGATCGTGGGGGTGGCGCTGTCGATGCACGATCTTCCTGGATGGGTCAAGTGGAACTTCGAGGGGTACGAAGGCAAAGCGGTCTGGAACGAGTACGAGAACCTCATGGAGACCGTTGACGAACTCCCTGACGGACGCATCATGTGGGAGGCGAACTCCGACATGAACAAGTACGGCACCCCGATGGCGTTGATGCTGTTCCCGTTCTGGTCGGAAGGCCATCCGTCGATGGAAGGGCTGTTCTTCGAGAGCTCATTGACGACACCGTTCCATTTCCTCAATGCATCGGAGGTGAGCGAGAGCCCGTCGAACCCGGTGCGCGGTCTCGACTATCGCGGCATGGATTTCGACAGAGCTGTGCAACACCTCGCTGTCTTCGATGTCGCCTACTTCGTGTCGTACACCGACGAGGCGACACAAGCAGCGACGGACTACGGGCTTGAGGAGGTAGCTGAGGCTGAGCCGTGGACCATCTTCGCTCTGCCCGAAGCCAACAGGGTCGACGTTGCGAGCTTCGAACCTGTCGTGTGGGCTGGGGACGCCGACTTCGTCGACGCTGCGCTCGAGTGGTACGACGACATCGACAATCTGGACGTGTGGCTGGTCGAGGATGGCCCACCCGAATGGAGGCGAGTCACCTCCGTCGACGAACGTCTCGACGAGCTCGTCCCCTATCAACGATCAGGGACGGCGCAGGTCACCGAGTTCAACGACATGGACCTGTCGTTTGTGACCGACGCGATCGGTGTACCGCACCTTGTGAAGGTGTCGTACTTTCCGAACTGGACGGTCGAAGGGGGCCAAGGGGTGTATCGGGCAGCCCCGTCGCTGATGGTCGTAGTGCCGGATGCCGAGAACGTCACGCTCGCGTTCGAGGACCGGTGGGTGGAGAACCTCGGACGCGCGATCACCGGTATCACGCTGGGTGGCCTCGCCGTGTATGCAGTCGTCATGCGTCGGAGACGGAAGCATTCGGCGTGAGAGAGTATCTCAAGACGTTCGCGAACAAAGAGAGCCTCGTCCAGGCAGTGAAGGTCGCAGCCGTCGGGGTGTTCAACACCGTTGCAACGTTCATCATCTTCAACCTGATCCGGCTGGCCGGGCTGTCCTGGTTCGTTGCGGTCACGGTCGCGTTCACCATCACGACGTTCCTGTCCTACCTGATCAACAGGTGGTGGACGTTCTCGCTGGTCGACGGGCATGTCTCGGGGCACGAGACCGCAGCGTTCTTTGGGGGGAACGTCGTTGCCTACCTTGGCTCCGTCGGGTTGATCTGGGTTGCTGAGCACCAGTTCGGGCCACTGAGCAGGATCGGTGAGAACATCGCTCTCCTGGTCGCCGCAGGCATGCTCATCCTTCCCAAGCTTGCGAGTTACCGTGACCTGGTCTTTGGAAGGGCTCTCAGACAGAAGACCGAGAACGAGATGGGCACGTCGGGCTAGAGATCGCGGAGCGCCTTGCGGATCCGCCACACCCCCATGAGCGTCCGAGGGATGCGCTTGATGAGGCTCGACTTCGTGTCGCGCAGCTCCGTGACAGAGGCCGGGAGTTCAGTGATGCGGAATCCGGCGCGTTCGGCTCGCACTACGAGTTCGGTATCGAAGAGGTCCGTCGTTGAGACAACGTCATCGCCAATGGCCTGTATGACAGACGTGCGGACGAGTTTCATCCCATGGGTGTCAGATACTCCAGATGACAGCACGAGTCGCAGGATCTGGTTGAACGTCCACGTGGCGAGGATGCGCATGGCTCCGCGTTGGTCATCAGCGCCTTCGACTCGTTTCGACGCGAGAACGATGTCAGCAGATTCGGCGTATCCGAGTGCGTCGTTGAGGAATTGCCCGGAGAAGTAGTCGATGTCGAAGTTCGCTACCCAATCTGTGGATGCCTCCATGAACCCCTGTCTCATAGCTGCCCCGTAGTCCGGTTCGCTCCTTCGGATGAGCCGGAGATTCGGATACGTCGTGATCGCGGCACGCACGATCTCTGCGGTGTCGTCCGTGGATCCGTTCTCCGCGACGACGATCTCGAGATCGGCGTCCACGGTCTCCATCTCAGCGAACAGCCGTGGGAGAGCGGCAGGGAGATATGCAGATTCGTTGTGCACAGGGATCACAACGGTTACCGAGGGGCGTGGATGCCGGGACATGGCGCATGAGTGTAGGTGCCCGCGGCACACGTTCCTGCGGACGCCGCGTGGGGGTTCACCAGACAGCACGTGACGAAGGCAGGGATGGTGCCAGCGTACACTCTCGTCCATGGACTATTCCACCATCGTCAAGGCGTATGACGTGCGAGGCGTGTTTCCCGACGAGCTCGATGCCGAAGCAGCGGAGAGGATCGGCGCTGGTTTCGCGGCTTTCGTCGACGCCGACACCGTCCTCGTGGGCCATGACTGCAGGGAGTCATCGCCATTGCTGCGCGACGCGCTCGTCGAAGGGATCGTCAGCCAGGGCGTCGATGTGCAGATGATGGGTGAGATACCGACTGACGTCCTCTACTACGCCTCGGGGTCTCGCGGGCTCCCTGGAGCGGTGATCACCGCTTCGCACAACCCCGCACAGTACAACGGCATGAAGCTCTGCAAGAGCGGTGCTGCGCCGATCGGCGCAGATACGGGGCTCGCTGAGATCCGAGCGATGGCTGAAGACGGGCTCCGACCTGCCAGCGTGCGGGGGTCGATGACATCGGTCGATGTTGTTCCTGGGTACATCGACCATGTGCTCTCGTCTACAGGCGCCGGTGGCATCATCGGTCTCGAAGTCGCAGCAGATGGTGGGAACGGCATGGCTGGATCGGTGCTGCCGCAGGTGTTCGACCGCATCGATGCCGATCTCGTCGGCCTGTACCTCGAACCGGATGGCACGTTCCCGAACCACCCGGCGGATCCGTTGCGTCCAGAGAACCTCGTCGACCTCGTCGAGCTCGTCCGCTCCCGGATGCCCGATCTCGGTGTAGCGTTCGACGGTGACGCTGACCGAGCGTTCTTCGTGGACGACCTCGCGTCACCCCTACCAGGGTCCACGACCACGGCGATCATCGCAGACTGGTACCTCTCGAAGTTCCCCGGGAGCACGATCGTGCACAATCTGATCTGCTCGAAGGCTGTACCCGACACGGTCAAGGCTGCAGGCGGTGTCCCCCTCCGCACGAGGGTCGGTCATTCGTACATCAAGGCGACGATGGCAGAGACGGAGGCTGTCTTCGGCGGTGAGCACTCGGGCCACTACTACTTCAGGGACAACTATCGGGCGGATTCCGGTGTCATGGCGATGCTGGTTCTCCTGCGTGTGCTCTCGGATGTGGGGATCCCGCTCTCGGAGCTGCGGAAGCGGTACGAGCCGTATGCGCAGTCCGGGGAGATCAACTTCGCCGTCTCAGATGCCATAGCAGCCGAGACGGCGGTGGCCGCAGCGTTTTCCGAT
>CAYLIR010000077.1:0-7653 GCA_964383515.1 uncultured Acidimicrobiaceae bacterium | reverse complement strand
AGAGGAAGGCGCTGATTCCTATGCTCATCGAGCGCTTCCGTGGAACACGTTCGTCCATGTCGACAACGGTCACGCGCTGGCGAACGCCCGAAGACGAGCCGGATGGACGAGACATGATTCCACGACCGCCGGAGCAGTCGATGACAGATGCCAGCGGCGTCGAGGACCTCGTCGACCAGACAACCAAGGCTGGCCCGTCTACCGACTGATGCGCGGCAACACCCATCGGTGGCATGGCCCCGCGACGGACCAGGATCGACCGAGCGAGCCTCACAGGATGTGTCAGGGGCCCGTGTATCCGGTGATCTTGCGCCGCACAACGTCTTCGAGACGCATACCCCCTGCCATCTTCGCTTTGAAGAAGGCCATGCCGTCACTCAACTGGATCGGCACACGATTGAGCACGTACGGATCGGCTTCAGGGGCGATCCCCGCCCCGCTTCCGAGGGTGGCGGTCTCGTAGGAGGCGCGTACGACGCGATCTGCTTCCTCAGACCAGTAGCCCCACGGATAGGTGAAATGCCGCGGTACCACGCCTGTGCGTGCGGCGATCAACTCGTTCGACCGTTCGATCTCGTCCCGAATACCGTTGCTGTCCAACGTGGTCAGATCGCTGTGAGTATGTGTGTGGGCACCCAGGGTCACGAGCCCTGAATCGAGCATCTCAACGATCTGGGCCCACGTGAGCGGCTCGGCTCTGCCACCTGGGGTGAGCGATACCTGGGACTCGACCGGATCCGTCGTCAGATAGAGGGTGAACGGCAGCCCGCGATCTCGCAGAATCGGCCACGCCCGTTCGTAGACATCTCGGTAGCCGTCATCGAACGTGATCACGAACAGGTGCTCGGCTCCCTGGCGCCCACGGCCTTCGACAGCTGCTTCCAGGCTCACGACCTCGCCGTTGTGTTCCAGCCAGTCGAGCTGGCTGACGAAGGCCGCCTCCGACACCTCCATCTGCCTGCCGAGCCCTGCTTCGATCTGGTGATAGATCAGGATGCGCGGTCCCGGGATCGTGCCCATCACGGCATCCGCAGCAGCGAACACGCCCTTGGCAATGAACCTCGAGCCTTTCTTCACCGCCGACGGGATCACCGCGTCACCATGTTCATGTCGTTCCACATCCTCGCTGCTGACACTCGCCCCGGCCATCGCGCATCTCGATGAGATACCGCTAGCCCAGAGCCGCGACAGGTACTACCTTATGCTCGAACAGTCAGTGAATGTGCAATCACGCGGATCGACAAAGGGTGGGGCGGCAACAATGAGAGTACTGATAACAGGCGCGTCGGGGTTCGTTGGGGGACATGTGGCACGCCGCCTCGTCGCGGAGGGGCATGAGGTGACAGGTTTCGACCTTGTCGCTGCAGAGAACGCACCGTACCCGACGATCGTCGGTGATCTCAGGGATGCCGACGCGGTACGGTCTGGCGTCGAAGGCAACGACGTCGTCTGCCACATCGGAGCGATCGGCGATGTCTACCTCGCAGCGGAGCAGCCGTCTCTTGCAGCGGCAGTCAACGTGGGCGGAAGCTCCCACATAGCCGATGCAGCTGTCGAGAGCGGTGCACGCGTCGTCTATGCGTCGACGTGGGAAGTGTACGGCGAAGTCAAGTACGAGCCGATAGACGAGGCGCACCCACGCACCCCTGACCATCCGTACAACATCACCAAGCTCGGTGGTGAGCAGATGCTGCTTGCTGCTGCCGACCTGCGAGGCCTCTCAGTACTCGCGCTGCGGCTCGGGACCGCCTATGGGCCCGGACTCAGGCCGAACTCCGTGTTCAGGATCTTCATCGACAGAGCACGACGCGGCGATCCGATCACGATCATGGGCGATGGCAGCCAGAGCAGGCAGTTCGTGCACGTTGACGACCTCGCCCGCGCCTTCTCGATGGCATGCGCCTCGGATGTATCTGGCATGGCGCTCAACACGGTCGCACAGGAACCGATCACCATCAAGCAACTCGCTGAGACCGTCATCGAGCGCTTCCCCACCGAGATCATCTACGCACCGGCGCGACCGGGGGACGTGCCTCCAGCTCTTGTGTCATCTCTCAAGATCAATGACGTTCTCGGGTGGGAACCTCAGGTCTCGTTCCATGATGGGATCAACGATCTGATGGAGTCCGTCACCGACCAGCCATGAACCTCGACAAGCCGACCATTGTCGTCGCCATCAAAGGGCTGGGCATCGGCGGTGCAGAGAAGCTGATCGTCGAAGGTGCCCGTTTCTGGGATCGGGATCGATTCGACTATCGAGTTGCATACGCCCTCCCGTGGAAGGACCAACTCGTCCAGCCTCTGCTCGATCAGGGGGTCCCTGTCGAGTGCTTCGGCTCCAAGCGCGGCATGACCCCTGCGAGCGCATTGCGCTTTGCACGGCTCACCAGACGATGGGATGCTTCGATCGTCCACGCACACTTGCCGTCGATGGGGGCCGTAGCTCGTGTGACCCAGCGCGTCCCCGTGGTCTACACAGAGCACAACCTCGCTGGTTCCTACCGTCTGCCCGTCCGCTTCGTCAACCGAGCGACCTATGCCCGCAACGCCGCGGTGATCGCCGTGTCCGATGCAGTCGCCACATCCCTTGACAGCTATCCATCGTCATCGAAACAGGTCATAGCGAACGGAGTGGATGTCGGGGGAGACGTTGACACGACCGGTGTGCGCGAAGCGTTGGGCATCCGGGAATCCGAGTACCTCGTGGTCCATGTGGGAAACATCCGCCCGCTCAAAGGGCACACGACACTCGTCGCCGCCGCAGCGAGCCTCGACGCGATTCGCAAGGATATCCAGATCGTGTCGATCGGCGGGGAGAAGACCGAAGGCGACTTGGCGGCCATATGCGCGATGGCCGCAGAACTCGGCGTGTCCGACCGCATTCGCTTCCTCGGCAGGCGCGAAGACGCGCTCGCCTTCATCGCTGCGAGCGATGTCTATGTGAACCCTGCAGATGTCGAAGGTCTTCCCGTCACCATCCTCGAAGCACTCTCCCTTGCACGCCCCGTTGTCGCGACATCGGTCGGTGGTGTTCCGAGCATCGTTCGCAACGGCGAAACCGGCATCCTCGTACCGCCGGGCGACCCTGACGCGATAGCCAAGGCGATCGCTTGGATGGTGGACAACCAAGACGCCGCCGCCGAGTACGGCTCGAACGGCCGAGCGCTGATCGAACAACGCCACAGCATCGAGCACATGGTCCGAGAAACCGAGGCCGTCTACGACAGGGTGCTCCGTGGTTGATCGCCCCATGTCCGTGCGTCTTTTCACAGACGACGATCTCCCTGCCGTCCTCGACCTTCTCCGCGATTCCCTCGGAGAGACAGCATCGCTTCGACGTACACCAGAGCTCTTTGCTTGGAAGCATCTCGACAATCCGTTCGGTCGATCCCTCATGCTCGTGTCGCACAGCGGCTCGACGATCACCGGATTCCGTGCCTTCATGCGTTGGGAACTCGCTACGACCGACGGACGGACGATCCGCTGTGTCCGTGCCGTTGACACAGCGACGCACCCCGACTACCGACGCATGGGGATATTCACCAACCTCACGCGTGCTGCCGTCGATGCAGCAACGGATGACGGCGTGCATCTCGTGTTCAATACACCCAATCCCCGTTCAGGTGCCGGGTACCTGAAGATGGGGTGGACCAAGGTCGGGACACTCAACCCCCTGGCTGCGCCAGCCAAGGGCCTTCTCAGACGCGGTGGGAGAACATCGGAGCTTCCTGATCCGGAAGACTTCATCGCACCCGTCGTACCTGTTGGCAAGCGAACCGTGGAGGACCGGGAACCTCTCGGACTGCGAACCCCGCGAACAGACGCGTACCACGCATGGCGATTCACCGGCCACCCAACGGCGAGATACGTGCAAGTCGACAGCAACAGGGCGACCGCCATTGTGCGGCTCGCATTTCGTGGAACACGGCGCGAGCTACTCGTATCGGAGGTGTACGGTGAAGGCATGAGGCAGGCCATCACCAGATGCCACTGGACAGCGAGAACCAGCTACATCGGTGCGTTCTTCTCACATGGAACTCCAGAAAGAGCGGCTGCTATCCGCGCAGGCCTCCTCCGCGTACCGAAAGCAGGGCTGACGCTCATGGCCAAGCCGCTGCGTGAACTTGGCCTCGATGTCACCAAGCTCTCCGCGTGGGATCTCTCCTTGAGCGACCTGGAACTCCTCTGATGAAGGGCGTTGCGTGGCTGTTGATCGCACTGCTCACCGTCGGGGCGATCATCGGGATTCTGCTGGGAGCGGCTGAAGCGACAACGGCCCTGTACGCGGCAGGCGGACTCCTTGTGGCGGTCGCGATGGCATCACGCGTCCCGACGGCTGCCGACCGAAGGTGGCTGCCGAACGCGATCATCGCCGCGTACATCGTGAAACTGTTCGCATCCACTACACGATGGGCCGTGCTCGAATTCGTCTACAACGGGTCAGGTGACGCAACCGGATACCACGGTGCGGGGAACACGCTGGTTTCGTTGTGGCGCAACTTCGAAGTACCTGATATGGAGGTCGGCACGAAGTTCCTCGACGGTGCCACAGCGTTTCTCTATATCCCCCACGTTCCAACGTTCCTCGGCGGGTTCTTCCTGTTCGCAACTATCGCTTTCGTCGGACAGGTGCTCTTGTATGCAGCCTTCCGGCTGGGCGACCGATCCGGAAGATTGCAGTGGTACGCAGCTGGCGTCCTGTTCCTGCCCACGATCGTGTACTGGCCGTCGAGCATCGGTAAGGAAGCGCTGATGTTCCTGTTCCTCGGGCTCGCCTCGTACGGCGCGGCAGGCCTCGTGAGAGACCACAAGATGAAGTGGATCCTGATCTTCGTGCTCGGCATCGCAGGTGCCGCAGCGATCCGTCCCCACGTTGCGCTCCTCCTGGTCGGCTCACTCGCGGTTGCGATGGTGTTCAGGAAACGCCCGAGCGGAGAAGCATTCTCCTTCAAACGACTCATCGCGATCGGTGCCATCGGAATCGTTCTCGTCGCGATCGTTTCCGTTGCGGCAGCGAAGTTCGGAATCGATACTTCGTCCGGTCTTTCTACGACGAGCGGAATCGGACGTGTCATCGACGACGTCGAGGTCAACACGAGTGGTGGCGGATCGGGTACGGAAGGCAAGATCATCAGCAACCCCCTCGAGTTTCCCGGCGGATTGGTGAAGGTTCTCTTTCGGCCGTTCCCTACCGAGGCATCCACACCGCAGGTGCTGGCCTCGTCGTTGGAGGGAATGCTGCTGATGGGGCTGCTGCTATGGCGGTTGGTGCCGATGGTCAAGAACGCCAGGCGGATCCGCCGCTACCCCTACATCCTGTATACCTTCGTCTTCACCATCGGCTTCGTCATCGCGTTCAGTTCGTTCAACAACTTCGGGCTTCTCGCCCGTCAGCGGTCACAGGTGATGCCATTCCTCCTCGCTGTCATCATCGCCCTCGGGTGGCCGATTCCTGACGATGCCGACTCCGATACAAGGGATTCTTTCTCCCACGACCGGAGCGTTCGCCAGTTCTAGGCATACGCTGGTACGCCTTCAGACACGCACAGCGATCGCTGCCAGCGCCTGGATGGCGATATGGGCGGCAACGACGGAGGCCACGACGTTCGGACTGCCGGGACTACCTTCTGACCGGCTCTTGGGCTTGTCACCCAGGGCAGCTGTGACAACAGGCTGGACGATCAGCACCCCAAGTGTGGCAACCCCGGCGACAAGGGCCACCGTCCTGGCCGAACCACCTTCGAACACGAGCCACACGAGCAGCCCTGCCATGACGTAGGCACCCGCGCGACCGAGACGAGCAAGCCTTGCTGGCGGACCCGCCACCAACCACGGAAGCGACGCACCAGCCGCGAGCAGCGCGAACTCGGTATCCGGCACGGTGAGGAACACGCTCACCATCGAGATCGCCATCAACGGGGCCGCCACCCCAGACGATGCGAACTGCTCGTCGAAGGAAGCCACCAGGGGCGCCAGCACGGTAATCATGGCCGCCACAAGGAGGACGACAGCATCACTCCCGTCGGCGATGCGCGCCATCGCCACAACGACCGCGCCAGGAACGATGGCGACCATGGCCAGGAGCTTCGATGTTCGGGGGACAAAGCCAGCAACAGCGAGGAGCACAGCCCCGAACAACAACCGCTCCGGAACATCGAATATCCGCTCCAGAGCAACGAGAATCCCTATGGCGAAAACGATGCCTCCGAAGCGGAACGGGCGAGACACGACCACAGCCAACACCGACACGATCGCAACGCCGATCGCGCCGATCACGATCGCGGTGAAGAAATCTGCCGAGGTCAGCAATTGGTACGTCGCATCAGACACGTCGACTCGGCCTCGTCCAGTCGGGTATATCGGTCCCGAGCCATCGAGCGAGTCTGGCGTTCGGGACGGCGTAGAACGATGCGAGGCGCTCCCTCGCATCCTCGCTCATCGGCGGATAGGACACCTTGGTACGCGTATTGAGCCTGTCGATCACTTTGCGGACCGGTGCCAGTGGTGCTGGCATGCGTTTCGCCATCGCCCGCACCCGCATGGACCGGAACTCAACGTACCAGTTCACCGTCTTTCCCAAGGCAAGCGGTACGTAAGCGCTATCCACACCAAGGAATCGGCATACCGTTGCGTACAACGCGGCTGGGTCCCGCTTCAGATCGTCAAGAAAGACGACAAGGATGTGATCTCTCGCAAAGTGCTCTGCGAGGTTCTCGAGATGATCCACGTAACAACCGATCCCGAGCACGTCGGATGCGTCGATGTACTCCTCGAACGTGCCGTTGGCTCGGCCACGGATCCTCTCCATCCAATAGTGCGAGTACGTCCGCTCAACCGGATCGCGCAGGATCACGATCAGGTGTGCATCGGGGACCACCCGCTTCATCTCGGTCACCGCGGATGGATCGTGCAAGTACCACGGCGTTGCTTCGCCGGCTTTCTGGCCCTCCTGCGCGTCGGCGAAGTGCGCCGCGTACCACGCAACGCCCTCATCATGCCAGCCACTGAAGAACCCGATCTCCTTTGGCCGTGCCATGAAGATCTCCGGATGCTCATCGATCAACCGATACAGCGTGGTGCTCCCGCTTCGTGGCGCACCGACGATCAGGAAGTCTGGCAGTCTTGGCATGTGTTGTCCTGACTCCTCACGAAACGCGCCGGGCGATACTGGATGGTCGAACCGCAGGGTGAGACGATCCCGGTACGCCACCATGGGGAACGATATCTGAGATCTCCGGCGATCGCTGCGATTCACCCACAGTGCGCACCGCCATCGGATCGCTCGATGTGCTGTAGGCGACAACGTGCGCTCTTCCACAACGTTTCACGGCCTGGTTCGTCTAGTTCGTCGGTTCCACAGCGTGGAAGGACTGTCCTGCGTCAATGGACCCGAGATCCTGAACTATGCCGCTCGGCCAGACGATCGACACTGTGCCCGCGGTATCCGATCCAAGACCGAAGAACGCCGCCTTCTGTCCCCCTCCACCATGGTTCCCGCCACTTGAGATCAGTCGCGTCTGCGTCGTAGCGCCGGTTGTCACCGAGACCACCGCTCCGATTCCGTCACGGTGAAGCGCTGGTAGGTCACAGATCGGGAAGCGGTTGGCATCGACGATACGCCGCGGCGGTGGGGACGTCGGCCGGATCACGACG
>CAYLIR010000076.1:0-7839 GCA_964383515.1 uncultured Acidimicrobiaceae bacterium | reverse complement strand
GCTGGAATCCGATGTCGAAGATACTCACCGCGGCTTCATCCGCACGGCACGGCTCTCCGTTGACGAGCACGGAGCCGATCGTACGACCCGTCACGGTCGGAACCCGTTGGTTATCGGAAGCCTGCGGTCGCGCCCGAACGCTTTCGATGAGATCTTCACGCCGGGTGCAGCCTGCCTGCGCTTGTACTCGTTGCGATCAACGAGCATCGTCACGTGGCGGACGACCTCCGGGTCGCACCCCGATGCGATGATCTGGGACGCGGTCATGTCCTGTTCGATGTATTTCATGAGGATGTCGTCGAGCACGTCATATGGCGGCAGCGAGTCCGAATCCCTCTGGTTCTCGCGCAGCTCCGCAGACGGTGCCTTCTCAAGGATGACCGCAGGGATGACCTCCTCTTGGGTATTGCGCCACCGCGCCAGGTCGTAGACCATCGTCTTGTAGACGTCCTTGAGCACGGAGAACCCTCCCGCCATGTCCCCATAGAGCGTGGCATACCCGACAGCCATCTCCGACTTGTTGCCAGCCGCAACGACCATTCCACCGAACTTGTTCGAAACCGCCATCACGATGGTCCCTCTGATCCGAGCTTGGAGGTTCTCCTCGGCAACGTTCGGTGGAGCGTCACCGAAGATCGGGCCGAGTGCGTCAAGGAACTCGACGAAGACGTTCTCTATCGGCACGGTGTCACAGCGGATACCAAGCCTGGCAGCGAGTTCGAGCGAGTCCTCCACCGAACCAGCGGATGAGTAGCGCGTGGGCATCGTGATCCCTCGCACAGCACCTGGTCCGATCGCATCGACCACGATCGCTGCCGTGAGCGCAGAGTCGATGCCCCCCGACAAGCTGACGATCGCTTCGGAGAACCCGTTCTTCGTCAGGTAGCCGCCGAGCCCGGCCACCAGGGCTCTGTACACCTCTTCGGCAGGGTCGAGATCAGCGGCGATCGTCGGCGGTGCCACCGGCGCGACAGCGCGGCTCGCGCGTGAGAGCTCCACCGATGCCAGCGTCGCCCGCTTCCCCTCCGGCACGTCGAGATCGACGATGAAACAATCCTCGACGAACTGTTTCGACCGTTGGATCAACGTACCGTCGGGGGCGAGAACCATGGAGCCACCGTCGAAGACGAGTTCGTCCTGAGCACCAACCGAGTTGACATACACGACATATGCATTGCACGCCCTGGCACGCTCGGCGAGCATCTCACGACGCTCCGTCGTCTTGCCGATGTGATACGGGGACCCGTTGATGTTGAGCAGGACGCGGGCACCGCCTTCGGCCTGTGCCGTCGGTGGGCCGTCGTCTGTCCAGATGTCCTCACATATCGATATACCGCACGGAACACCAGCGATCGTATGGAGCATCGTGTCCTCTGTGCCGTCAGCGAAGTACCGCGCCTCATCGAAGACCCCGTAGTTCGGCAGCAGTTTCTTGTGGTAGACGTCGGCCACGGCACCGTTGACGAGCACGGCGGCAGCGTTCGCTACCGATCGAGGAACCGCGTCCTCCTCAGGCTGTGCATCAGGAAGCCTGTCAACGAACCCAACAACGACGACAGTGTCCCCTGATGCCTGCCCAAGGCGGTCGACGACTGCGAGGTTCTCATCGACGAAGCCCTCCTTGAACACCAGATCCTCCGGCGGGTACCCGCACACGGCAAGCTCGGGGAGCAACAGGACATCCGCGGACATGCCTTCGGCCCATTCCATGGCTTCGAGGATCCTGGCTTCGTTGCCTGACAGGTCGCCGACCGTGAGATCGAGTTGCGCTCCCGCGATCCGCAGCGTCTGGGTCACAGACCCTCCACGGTCTCTTCAATGAGATGGTCAACGACAGCGACCAGCGCCTCGTGCGTGTCGGCGCCTGCTTCAACAGCTCTGCGGTACACAGCAAGCTGCCTGTCTGCGCTGGTTCCGTTCGCGACGATGCCTCGCACCCGTTCGACATGTTGGGTCGAACCGAGCTCTTCAGCACACTCGCGCGTCAACTCGATGAGTTCCTCGATGAGCTGGTCCATGGGCACGAGTTGACCGCGGCCAAAATCGATCAAGGACTCAGATACCCCGTACCGCTGCGCCCTCCAGTTGTTCTCAGCGATCAACATGCGCGAGTAGACACGCCAGCGCTGGTTCTTGAGCCTCCGCCGATAGAGCATCCCAAGCAGTGCCTGATACAGCGCTGCCACAGAGACAGCATCTTCATACCTCGTGCACAGGTCAGATGATCGCATCTCAAGTGTCGGGTATCGGTTCGAAGGCCGTATCTCCCACCAGAGCTTCGTCGAGTCCTCGATGACGCCGGCCTCGACAAGTACCTTGACGAAACGCTCGTACTCGGACCAGTCGCGGAACTCGTCGGGCAGGCCCGTGCGCGGCAAGCTCCGGAATACGGCAGGCCGGTAGCTCTTGAGTCCCGTGTCGTCACCATGCCAGAACGGGGATGAACCCGACAGCGCCAGGATGTGGGGAAGGAAATAGACGACCTGGTTCATGAGGTCGATGCGCAGATCCTCATCACCGATCTCCACATGCACGTGCATGCCGCAGATGAGCAGCCTCCGCACAACGCCTTGGAGCGCCTGTTCAAGAGTGCGGTACCGGTTCTTGTCGGTGCGGCGCTGGGCTGTCCATTCGGCCATGGGGTGCGTGGATGCGGCGATGATCGCCATGTCATAGTCGGCGACGGCCTCAGCGACGAACCTGCGCATGGCCCGCAGGTTCTCGCTCAACTCCTGGGTGTCCCTGCTCACCGGCGTGCCGATCTCGATCTGGGAACGGATGAACTCTGGGCTCACCATGCCGAGGGGAGGATTCTGGAGCGTCTTGAGCAGCTTCGGGGGAAGCTCGCTCACAAGGTCTCGCGTCGAGCGATCCACGACGAAGTACTCTTCTTCGATGCCGATGGTCATCCGTGGTTTGTTCGGTCTCATGGCTCCTCCGTCCCCAAGCGTAGATACGTGCGCCGTGCCAGCCATGGGCACCAATCTACCTCCAGCAGGCCGCGAACGGCGAGCACATCACTCGACGAGGAGCAGCCCTGCCTCGATCAGCGCGTCCCGCAGTGCGCTCTCCTCACCCGGGCGCACGGACACAGACAGAACTCCGCCGCCACCGTATGGGGCATGGCGCATCTGGATGTCACGGATATCGGCACTCGATGAGGAGAACGCGTGACCGACCTTTGCGAGTTCGCCCGGCTCATCTGCAAGAGCGACCCGCACCTGTACTGCCTGGGCACCGAGAGATCTTCTCGTGCCCCTCGCGTCGCTGAGCAACCGCAGCAGACTGTCATCGGGAGACACGATGGCGGCCTCGATGTCGGCGAGCCTCGAACGTAGCAAGCCGATCGCGTCGAGCATTGGGCCGCGGTTCGCCTTCAGCAGCTCCACCCATGGGATAGGCAGGGAACCGCCGACTCTCGTAAGATCCCGGAAACTCCCTGCGGCAAGCTCAAGTGCAGCGGGAGTCGCTGCTGCACTTGACAGCAACGCGCTCGCTACCACATGGGGAAGATGGCTCACCGACGCAACGGCTCGGTCGTGGTCCGCTGCAGACATCGCAACGATCCTCGCCCCGAGGTCCTCTATCGCCCGATGGACCGTGCCCACGGCGTCTGCAGATGCGCCGCTCTCGACCACCACCCACGCGGCGCCCCGAAACAGCGAGGCTGTCGCCGCACGCGGGCCGGAGATCTCACGCCCGGCCATGGGATGCGTGGGAACGAACGGGAGGCCGGGAGGTGCTGCATCGGCGACAGGCACCTTCACACCAGCAACATCCATCGTGGGGATCGTGACAGTGAGGCTAGAGACGATCTCGATCGTCGCCTTCGGTGGTGCAGCGATGACGAGCAGATCGAGTGGTTCGCTGATGATCGCGTCGAGGGAATCCACGAACGTGCCCGCAACGCCCCTGTCGTGTGCGATCGACCGCGTATCAGCGTCCGGGTCGAACGCTGTGACATTCCATCCGGCCTTCCCAAGCCCGAGACCGATCGATCCACCGATCAGCCCCGTGCCCACGATGCCAACGCTCCGAGGTTGCCTTTGTATCGATATGCTCTCTGCCATAGTGGTGCTGCCCGTCCGGTTCCTCGGCAGGCTAGGCACATCGGGAGGCCAGCCGACAGCCGTGCCTATCCCACGATTCCCGAGAGTCGTGGTGGAGAGAACGCACCTACTCTGGTGGTATGGAACGAGTACTCGTGACCGGAGCGGCAACGTGGACGGGCGGCAACCTGATCCGACGCTTGGCCAAGCGTGGAGACATGACGGTCTTCGCCGTTGACGACCGCAGTCCCCGGTTGCGGTTCGACGCAGACTTCCGAAAGCTCTCCCTCGACGGCCTTGACCTTGCACGGCACGTCCTCGAGGTCAACCCGACGATGGTCATCCACCTCCAGTCCGTGCATAGGACATCTGAAGAAGGGCGCAGAGCATCCTCTGAGGATCGCATCCTCGGATCGCTCGGACTCTTCGGTGCCATAGAGCGTCTGAACGACGTGCGTGCGGTGATCGTGAAGTCGGATACTGCCATCTATGGTGCGAGTCCCCGCAACCCTTCCGTGCTCTCTGAGACCACGCGGCCACAGGGACGGCCGAGCCGCCATCAGCGAGATCTCACCGAGATGGAGCGTTTCATCGGTGAAGCAAAGGGATTCCATCCCGATACCGTCTTCACAACCCTTCGTTTCGCTCCGATCTTCGGACCGAAGGTCGGGAACTCGATCAGTCGCTATCTCACGCTCCCCGTCGTGCCGACCCTGCTCGGCTTCGATCCCAGGCTTCAACTCATCCATGACCGCGATGCCGTGGATGCGTTGATCCACGCTGTTGACAACCCCGTAGACGGAACGTTCAACGTTGCCGCCGATGGCCAGATCTACCTTTCGAGGATGCTCCGTCTCGGTCGACGGATCCCACAACCGCTCCCCGGAAGGCTGTACGACGCAGCGCTCCGAACGATGACCCGGCTCAACGTGCCCGCGCCAGACCACCTCAGCGGCCTCATGAAGCACGGCAGGGTCGCGGATACGACCCGCATGCACGACGTATTCGGCTTCGCGCCGACCCATACCTGCCGCCAGACCGTCCTGTGCGGCTATGAACGAATCGATACGGAACATGAAACGTCCTGAACTCGAGGCGCTCACCAAACGCGAGCTCCTGGCGATCGCTCGGGAGCGGTCGCTCCCTGGACGCTCGACGATGACGAAGGCAGAGATCGTCTCCGCGCTCATGGGCCAGGCATCACCCTCACATGGCTCAAGAGCAACTGAGCGAGACGACGATGCCGACAGGTGCAACGCCCAAGAGCCAGGTGCACTCCCCCTTCCGGGGATCTCGCCAAGAGACCGAGCCGAGGCGCGAGCGAGGAGGGCTGCCCTCGACGACAGGCTGAGCCAGTTCGTCGACACATCGACACATTGCTCATGGACCAGCATCGAAGGCCACCCGTGTGGCCTGCCCGTCCTGGCTGATACGAACCACTGTGGCCTGCACGGTGACGGAACGATCGCAGACAAACCGATCCCGCTCACCGGGTCGCTCACCTTCTCATCCTGGCCTGCCTTGTGGAGACACATGAGCCTTGCAACATACGATCCCGACTCGTTCGGCCTCGACCCTGTGATCGCTGAGATGACCTGGAACATCCTCAACGGGTTGTACTACGACTACTTTCGCGTCGAAGTGGAAGGCATCGAGAACGTTCCGGACGACGGCGGTGCCGTGCTCGTCGCAAACCATGGCGGCGCGGCCATCCCGTATGACGCGGCAATGCTCGCACTCGGGGTCATGAACGAGGCGAGCACGCCGAGGCGCGTGCGTGTGATCGGCACCGAGATCTTCAACATGCTGCCGTTCATCAGCCACCTTTATCGCAAGGTCGGTGCTGCGTACGCGACCAGAGACGATGCGAAGGAGCTTCTGAGGAGAGGCCACCTCATCGGTGTGTTCCCCGAAGGGGAACATGGATTCATGAAGCCGGTCTGGGAGGCCTACCGAGTTGGACGCCTTGGCAGAGGAGGCTTCGCCGACCTCGCCCAGGATGCAGGCGTACCGATCGTTCCCGTTGCGATCATTGGCTCCGAGGAAGTCCATCCTGCGGTGATGGTCTCGAAGCGGCTCGCCCAGCTGGTTCGCCTTTTCTTCCCTGAACAACGTGTGGAAGAGATCGCTATCGCTCTGAACCCCTTACCGCTCCCGATCCGATGGAAGATCCGGTTCCTCCCTCAGGTTCCTCCATCGCAAGACGGAGTACCCATCGATGGTCTCGAGCAGCTCGAGCGAGTCGAAGACGTTCGGCGTTCGATCCAGGCCGCCCTCGATGACATGCTCGCCTCACGGGCCACAGCCTTCTAGCTGTGACGAGCAACCGCGATGGGGACCACCGGAACCACCTGTCTGGCGATTGCGCCCGTTCCTGCACCTTGCCGTCTACGATGAGCGGATACTCGACCCTCAGGAGGTTGCCATGGAACAACAAACCGGATTGTCCGGTCTGCTGGACTTCTCATTCACGAGATTCATCACCCCAACGATCGTCAAGATCCTCTACATCCTTGTCCTGGTGTTCGGCGGGCTCGCCTGGATCGCCTCGCTCATCTCTGCGATCACACAGGGTTTCATGGCGTTCCTGGTCACACTCATCTTCGGGACACTGCTATTCATCATGGCCGTATTGATGTACCGGATCACGTTCGAGTTGGTGATGGTCATCTTCGCTATCAAGGAGAACACGGACCGCCTTCCCTAGTGTGCGCCAGCCAAACGATCAAGCCCCGGCTCGACGCCGGGGCTTCTTCGCGCTGACAGCACACAACACGCTCCCTGCAGGAATCGGGTGCGCAACCAGCATAGTGCTTGCATTTGCAAGCACTATGCTGTATACTGCAAATACATGAAGGCACCACAACTCGATGAAGTCGGCTCGTTCATCAAGGAGCAGCGCGAGAAGAGCGCACTGTCGATTCGTAGGCTCGCTGAGCTGACAGGGGTATCGAACCCCTACCTGTCTCAGATCGAGCGGGGTATCCGCACCCCGTCTGCGGAGATTCTACGGTCGATCGCAGATGCGCTTTCGATACGCACAGAGACGCTCTATCAGCGGGCTGGTTTGCTCGATGCGAAGGAAGCCCCTTCCGTCGCCGAAGCGGTGCGTGCAGACATCGATCTCACAGACAAGCAGAAGAACGCGTTGATGGAGATCTACGAGAGCTTCGTCACCATGAACCAGGAGTAGCAATGAGTACGCTCGATGCAGGAAAAGATGCAGTCGCCAAGGCTGCCGAGATAGTGACAGACAGCCCTGTCGTGGCAAAGGCCAAGGGCGTGACGACGACGACGGCGAAGTCCGTTGTCGATAGCACGGTTGTCAACAAGGCGAAGGAGATCACGTCGTCCACGGCGAAGAACGTGAACGAGAGCGACCTCATCGCCAAGGTGAGAGAGTTCAGCGAGACCGCTTCGGCTGCCACGACCGACACGGCCAAGAACGTGATCGACAAGGTGTCAGAAGCGCTCACCACGATCTTCGATATGGTCAGCGACCTGCCCATAGGCGGCAAGAACATCGGCGAGCGCGCCCAACGGACCGTGGACACGGTTCACGAGAAGCTCGACGTCGACCAGATCCAGGATCAGGTGGCCAAGCTCCGCCATCAGATCGACGGTGTTGTCGAGTCCTGGCAGGAGTCCTTTCGACCCTCAACAGCCCAGAAGGTCAAGACACGGGTCAAGGACGTAGCGGAGAAGGCTGAGACACGGGTCAAGTCCACAGCAAAGAAGGCCACAGCTTCCACGAAGTCCACAGCCAAAAAGGCCACAGCTTCCACGAAGT
>CAYLIR010000075.1:0-7855 GCA_964383515.1 uncultured Acidimicrobiaceae bacterium | reverse complement strand
TCGAGATCCAGCGCATACACGCCGAAGCCGAAGCGGCCATGGGCGATGACTTCGACATCAAGGGTTTCCACGACGTCGTGCTTGGCTCGGGATGTATACCGCTCCCCACCCTCGCTCGCCTCGTCTCGGAGTGGTCCGCCGGCTGAGGCAGCGGACCAGGGTTCCATCCCACACAGCGACAGGGGAGGGGCGCCGGAGTATCTGGCGCCCCTCCCCTGTTGGCATGTATCTGCCTGGGAGTTGAAGCTACGAGGCGTTCGCCTCGATCGCCTCCCTCTTGTCCTTGTCGTCCCTCGCGTGGGCCGACACGGAGATCTTGCGAGGCTTCGCCTCTTCACGTACCGGCAGGGTCACGGTGAGCACGCCTTCGACGTACTCCGCATCGACCTTGCTTGCATCGAGGCTGTCGCCGAGTCGAACCTGGCGGCTGTGGATCCCTGTCGGACGCTCACGAAGCATCCAGTTCGCACCGGTGGTGTCCTCGAAGACTCGCTCGGCCTTCACCGTGAGGATGTTGTCTTCGATCGTCACATCGATCTTGTCCGGATCGACGCCCGGAAGATCGAATCGCAAGGTGTACACACCGTCTTTCTCGAACGCATCGAGGGGCATCACGCCCGCACGCGCCTTCTCGGCTGCAGCGGCCAGCATGCGGTCCATCTCCTGAAACGGATCGATGAATCGTGCCATATCGGTTTCTCCCTTCTGCCCAGGGTTTCCCCTCCTGGACACATATATATTGGCTATCACACTATATAACCTAACACACCACGACTCATATTCCAATATCCTTCTCCGATTCTCTCATACCTTGGGCAGGAGAGGGAGGAGGAGGGAGGGATGTGAACCCCAAAGCCCCAAATCAGCAACCCCTCGAACAGACACGGCAACAACTCACCACAGGCTCACCCAACCACACAAAGAGCCCACCCAACCGAGAAGCTTGCAACGGTTCCATCATGAGCCCACGACGAGACTGGCGGAGAGGGAGGGATTTGAACCCTCGAGGGGGCTTAGACCCCCTACTCGCTTAGCAGGCGAGCGCCTTCGGCCACTCGGCCACCTCTCCAGGTTGCCCAGAGGATATCAGGACACGGCCACTCACCTCCACGCCAGCCCAACCATTGCGTCGCACCGTCAGGCGGGAGAGGGAAGAACCACGATGCTGTCAGATGACCTCATCGATGAAAACGGGCCTTCCTTCATCGATGGAGCGATGAGCTGCGATACCGACAACGACCGATCTGAGGCCGTCCTTGAACGTGACCTTGGGTGGCATGCCACTGCGAACCGCGTCGAGGAAGTCGACATGCTCGAGATAGGAGGCACCTTCGTGGAGCCCCATATAGGCGATCGTGTCGTCCGCAACGATCGTGTCGACCATCGGCCTGACTCCCCGGTATGACGTGCGTACCAGATTCTCTGGCACATAGGCCTCGATCTTCCCCAGATCGCCGACAACCGAAATCTCCTGCTCGTTCTTCGAGCCTTCGGCGAACATGCACAGATCGAGCATCCCGCGCACACCGTTGGCGTAGTCAACGATGACGAACGCATTGTCGAGAATATCCGGTGTCTCCCCTCCGTACCGTTCATCGAGATGATTCACGTCCTGGCCACCCGAGGCGAACACCCTCACCGCGTCGGCGTTCGCTACCAGATGCATCAAGTCGAAAAAATGACAACACTTCTCGACGAGCGTGCCCCCGGTGTTCCTTCTGAACCGGTTCCAGTCGCCGACCTTTGGGAGAAACGGGAACCGGTGCTCGCGAATGGCGACCATCTTGACGTCGCCGACCTCGCCTGTCCCGACATCCGCTACGAGCTTCGCTATCGGGGGCTTGTAGCGATACTCGAGGCCCATCCATGCAACAGATTCGTATCCATCTGCGTGATCGACGACACGGACGGCATCCTCCACTGTGGTGCACAACGGCTTCTCAGCGAGGACATGCAACCCAGCATCGATGATGTCGTGGAGGATCGGTGCATGCGTGAAATTCGGCGAAGCGAGCACGACCGCATCCACGAGTCCAGAAGCCAACAGGCTCTGATGGTCGGCGAACACCGCATCGTCTCCGACGCCTGCAACCCGCTGGCCATGCCCGCGAGAAACAGGATCAGGGTCTGAGACAGCGGAAACGACAGCGCCTTCGAGCGCGTTGAGGTTCTCGATGTGCTCGACCCCCATCATCCCGGTACCGATGACGCCGTATCGAATATCGCGCGCCATCACCTCCTCCTTCCCAATTCAACGACAGGTATGCCAACAAGGGATGCGACCACCCGCAGCTCGTCCGTAACATCTCCGTATACGATCCCGTAGTGATGTTCGAGCCCCTGGCCCAAGATGGTGTCGCGCACTTCGTCGACCGTGGTGTCGAAGTGGACGACACCTGCCGTCCCGCGAAACGCCAAGGGGGCTCGCAGCATGTCGGCTGCTCCAACGACAAGGCTGTGCTCTCCACGAGATTGGCTGAAACGGGCGATCGTGATACGGCCAGGCTTGAGTGGGAACTCACTCACGAGCGGCTTGTCCCTGTTGGAATGCACCGTTGCGACAGGGGTTGCTTCCGGATCCGCCATGTCGAACGGAGCAAGTCCGCAATGCCAGAACACCCCCGTGTTCGTCGCACTGTCAAGATCGACGAGATCAGCGACGAACGACGCCGATCCACCAAGCCACCGCAACACCAATGCGGTGATGTTCCCGTACACATCTGCCTCGCACGAACCGGGCGTTCCTTCCGCGGCAAGCATCCCCATGGGTGCACAAGCCGCTCCCCCGAGCTCGGTGAACACTTCGGGCCAGCACCGCACGGCGGCACCGCTCCACGCGCGATCCGAAACCAGGCCAGCGATTCCCACACCGAGAGCGAGCGAACGCGTGAGCGCTGCCTGATCCACGTCATCGATTCCGGCAAGGAACTCAGCTGCATCAGCATGCAGCCGCGCAACGTCATCCGACGAGGCATGCCATGACCTGGTGAAGAGATCAGGCAAGGGAACTTCGTCGACTTCCACACCAAGGACCGACCGGAGAGCATCTGCCTCATACGCGCACGGCTCGAACCCGACAGGACGATCACCCACCCGCCCGATGACCGTGGTTCGCAACCGGTCGACAACACCTTTCGCACGTGCAACAACGTCACTCGGTAGACCGTCGACATCGGGTTCACACGCGACGGACTCCGCGACCGGGCCTCGTGCAACCGCCGATGCAATGGCTGCGGATGCCTCGTCGTGGTCTGCAGGGAGGTGTACCCATGCATACCTTCGACCGATACGGCTGAGGGTGTACCCGGCAAGGTTGACGCCACAGAACGAGTTGAGTCGCAGTCGTCCACCTGCACGCTCTTCAGGAAACGCCCATAGGACAACCGGTCCGTCCACACCTTCGGCGGCGGCGACGGGAAGCGTTGAATCGGTGAAAGACGCCTGAAGTAGGACCAGAGCGTCGCTGCGATGGGCGATGAGTGATTCGATGCCACGAGCAACAGCCTCGCTGTCCATGCATAGTTGAGGGCTGCCCACGATCTCATGCCCATGGGTGCGCAGGTTGGTGACCGCCGCACGAGCGGTGTCCTGTGCGAAAGCAACGTCGAAGGTTTCTCTCGCTATCGCGAGGACAGCGAGCCTCACGGGGCCATGCTCCTGTAGGTGCGCCGGAAGCCCATATCGAGGTCAGGAACCACGTCGTCCGCTCCGTGAAAGCCTGCATACTGCGCGGCATGCGCGGAGGTGATCGTGGCAAGCATGGCGAGATACGTGACCGATGTGTCCGCCAGAGCGGCGCGACAGGCCTCCACATCCGGGAAGGGCTGAACCTCGTCCCACCAGATGGCTCTCCCTGCGAGGAAACCACTCGCTCCGGCCTCGTACGCGTACGTGAGAATCCGCGTGAACTCTTCCTTCGTCGACCCCGCAGACAACATCACCCACGGGACGGCAGTCGCCTGAGCGAGTGAGAGGAACACCTTGCGTGTCTTGGCGATGTCTCGCTCCGAGCCGTCGACCGGATCGGGAATGGCTGAAACGGGAACCGGGCTTTCAAGCTTGAATACGTCGACTCCGAACCTTGGGTGTGTGAATGTTTCGACGCTCTCGATGACCCGGTCGGTGTGTCCCCCAGCAAACCCTGGGCCAGCAGTGCCTGGAACCTCGTCGCCGGGGAACGGATACACGAGAAGCTCGAGCAGAAAGGGGATATCGAAACGCTTGCAGGCATCGCCGACCGAAGCGACGAATTCCTGCTGGCGTTCGATCACGTCAGGCCCCGCATCGGGCCGATACCAGGCCAGAACCTTGACGGCATCTGCACCGATCCGCTTGATCTTGTCGACACTCCAGTTGTCGATACTCGCCGAGAGACGCCCCCGCTCCGTCTCTGTGAACACCGAATCCTCGAGCGTCAAGAGCAGACCGCTGCTGGGAGCGACACGGTCGATCGCGGCCGGATAGGCATAGTGTGGGTCCAGCAACACGGCAGAGACGTGCGAACCGAGCTCGTCGACGAGGAGGCGCTTGACCGCGGCAACATCCGCTGGTCGAGCCTCCTGCTCGCCACGAGCTCGGGCGACGAGACGCTTGATCGGCGGCCGCTGATCCACGGCCAGCATCATGAAGAAGCCCTCGTCAGTTGCGAGCCGGCGCAGCCCCCACGCTTTGCCAGGTGTCAAGGCCCTCATCGCGATGCCACCAGATCGTCTACCGCCTGGGGTGAGAGTTGGGAATCCACACCTCGGTCATGACTGCACGAAAGGCTGGCTGCTGCCGTTGCCCACGTGGCAGCATCGATCGTCTCGCGACCCCGCGCAATGGCGAGAGCGAACGCCCCGTGGAACACGTCCCCTGCACCGAGTGTGTTGACGGCATCGGTCGCGAACGCGGGGATCTCGACGAGTTCGCCTTCTACGACCCATAGCGATCCCTGCGCACCGATCGTTACACCCACCGTTGCTGACGTCGTGTGCGCGACCTCCCTCAACGCTGCTTCGGTGCTGGGGCCGGGAACCAATGAGGCGAGGCCATCTCGAGAGAACACCACATGTGTGGCATCATCAAGCACACGCCTTGGTGGGAACGCAGTCGCCGCGTCGAAGTCGACGACAACCGGGGTGTCGCTTGCGGCACCATGTGCGACGCCAGCGATCGCACCCTCCGTCCAGCGCACCTCCACGAGGATCGCATCCGCATTGGCAACTGCATCCCCGATGTGTGGGGGAGAGCGATCGACAAGCCCAGGTTCCACAGCGTTGACGATGGTGCGTTCCCCGTCACCGTGGAGTATCACGCACGAATGGGAAGTTGCCACGTCGGCCTGTTGCTCGACCCACTCCGTCGAAACGCCAAGTGCTCCGAGGGCATCGATCACAGCCTTGCCGGCTTCGTCGCCGCCAATGGCAGCAACAAGCACAGCATGCCCGCCAAGGGCAACGATCGTCTTCGCTGCATTGACGGATGGCCCACCGGGTGTCATGGTCACCGACGAAGCGGAGTTCTTCGAACCGACCACCGGATCGCCAGCCAATCGAAACACATGGTCATGCACGGCGATGCCGACACACGCAACGACACCCGACATCACCGACTCCAACCCAATGCATCGCGCACGTCATGTGCGACCATTGCCGATACACGAACGTTCGACTCCTGGGTCACCCCAGCGATGTGAGGCGTGAGCACCAATCCGGGGACACCGTCGAAGACCGCGCCTTCTTCAGGCGTCATCGGCTCATGGGCGAACACGTCTATCGCCGCACCAGCGATCGTCCGCGACCGCAGCGCATCAACGAGCGCATGTTCGTCCACGATGCCTCCCCGCGATGTGTTGATCAACACTGCATCGGCCTTCATCATGTCCAGGGACCGCCGTCCGACGGCTCCTCGCGTGTCGTCTGTCAACGGAATGTGGACAGTCACGACATCGGCCTGCCGGAACACTTCGTCCTTTGCCACCGATTCCACAGTCACCCATACAGGGTCTGATGGATCGAGATATGGGTCGTGGGCGATAAGGCGCATACCAAGAGCCGATGCCGAACGTGCGACGCACCGCGCGATGGTGCCCAATCCGAGCAATCCCATGGTGGCACCAGCCAACTCTCTACCCACAAGGGACGTCCGCGGCCATTGCCCTCCTATAACGAGGGCGCTCGAGATGAATGCGCCTCGCCTGAGGAGCATCGCTGTGGCGATCACGTATTCGGCCACAGCGGTCGCGTTGGCTCCGGTCGCTGGCTTGATGGAGATGCCGTGCCGTGCACATGCACCCACGTCGATGTTGTCAAGGCCAACCCCGAGCCTTCCGATCACCTCGAGCGACGCTGCGGGTTCCAGCAGAGCACCATCGACACGGGTACGGTTTCGCACGATCAACGCTCTCGCGTCTGCAATGGCTGACACAAGGCGATCTCTGTCGTCAACGAGCGTGGGATCGTAGAGCACATCGAAGTCCGCGTCGAGTTCGGCCACGGCTTCACTGTCCATGAACTCGCTGATCACGATGTCTGCCACCGTCACGCCTCCGACATCGCTTCCCAGTCGATCGGTGCGGTGTGGTCCAACGATGCGGAAACGGGCGGCATCGGATACTTGAGGCCATTGCCGCAGTTGAACAGGACGACTCGATCTGTAGCAGACACCAACCCCTGGTCGAGTGCAGCTTCGTAGCCAGCGAACGTCGCTGCACCCTCGGGACTTGTGAGCAGTCCGTCGGTCTGTGCGATGCGCACCTGAGCGTCCTCGATCGCTTCATCAGGGACCGCTATCGCGAATCCGTTGCTCTCGCGCACGACATCGAGGATCATGAAGTCACCGATGGCTCCCGGCACGCGAATGCCTGACGCGATCGTTGCAGCGTTCTCCCAGGGTTCTGCGAACCGCTCACCGCGTTCGTAGGCTCGCACGATCGGCGCACATCCCGTCGACTGAACGGCGACCATCCTCGGCAAGTGTCCCGTGAGCCAGCCGATCGAACGCAGCTCGTTGAAGGCCTTCCACATGCCGATCAGGCCGGTGCCGCCACCGGTCGGGTAGAAGATCACCTCGGGGAGTTCCCAGTCGAGTTGATCCGCCAGTTCGAGACCCATCGTCTTCTTGCCTTCGATACGGTACGGCTCTTTGAGTGTGGATACATCGAACCACCCCATCGGCTCGACCCCTGCGCCAACGATCTTCCCACAGTCACCGATGTAGCCGTTGACCTTCCACACCTTCGCGCCCTGGAGCGCGATCTCACGGACGTTGGTCTCTGGAGTGTTGTCCGGGCACAGGACATAGGTTTCCATCCCTGCCCTCGTCCCGTACGCGGCGAGGGCGGCTCCCGCGTTGCCGTTCGTCGGCATTGCCAGCGTGTCGATGCCGAGTTCCTTTGCCATCGACACCGCCATGGCAAGACCGCGAGCTTTGAACGATCCGGTCGGCAGCCTACCTTCGTCCTTGACGAGGATCTCGACCGTTCCGAGTTCCTCAGCGATTCTTGGCAGAGAGACGAGCGGCGTTGCCGTCTCTCCAAGGCTGACCACGTTCGCCGGGTCGCGTACGGGGAGGAACTCGGCGTACCTCCACATGCCGTTCGGTCGCGAGCGAAGCACAGAACGGTCGACCGAGCTAGCCAGTGCCTCGAGGTCGTACCGAACAAGCAGCGGTTTGCCAGCACGGGAAAGACGGTGAACCTGGCCTGGCTCGTATGTGTCTCCTTCGAGCGCACACTCAAGATGGGTCACGAACGTCCGATAGGGACCCTGTATCACGGCGGCATTCCCTCTCGCTAGCTCAGGACATCGTAGCCCGTCCCCTCTTCAGGCGGACGGGGGCTGCTATCGGTAGTGCTACTCTTCGCTTCCGCGGC